>NZ_JAPJDM010000059.1:0-11145 GCF_026242095.1 Streptomyces sp. NEAU-W12 | reverse complement strand
AACCGGCTCAAGCGCCACCGGGCCGTCGCCACCCGCTACGACAAACTCGCCGTCCGCTACGAAGCGACCGTGCTGGTCGCAGCCATCAACGAGTGGCTGTGACCAGCACTTTCACAACAGGCCCTAGCCGTCTTGATCTCACCGGTCTGCGACAGGGCAGCCATCGGCAACCCCGGCACCTGCACGTAGCCGTACCACCACGCTGTGGCCAGGCCCGCCAGCACAGCCACCATCATTCCCGCACCGACTATCCGGCGCCGCACCTGCGGACTTGCCCTTCTTGCCATACCGAGACTCTCCCAAGCCCATGTCACTGAACAGCAACGAATCTGTCCGAGACTGGCAGCCGGTGCGGCCCTGGCAGAGCAGCGCGTTGACGATCTCCCGCATCGCGTACCGGCCCTGATGGCCGCTGACCGAGGGATGTGCGGCCTTCCACGCGGCGATTACCGGCTGCACCGGCCAGCGCCCACTGCTCGTCGGACAGGTCGGTCCAGTTAGGGCTTGCGCTCCCTCACGGCGACCAGCCCAGCACGCCCATGGCCCACGTTGAATATGTCGGCGATCTGCTGGACGGTCTTCTCGCGGGCGTCGTAGAGATGCTGGGCCAGTTCGGCCTGGTCCGGAGTGGGTTTGGGGCGGCGCCCGCCGACCCGGCCCCGGGCGCGGGCGAAGGCGAGTCCGTCGTTGGTGTTCGCCACGATCAGCTCGCGCTGCAACTCGGCGAGCACGGACAGCATCCCGAACATCGCCCGCTCCTCCATGGTGGAGGTGTCGGTGCCCTGCTCGATGACGTGCAGACCGATGCCGCGCTCGCGCAGGTCGGCGCCGAGGGTCACCAGGTGCAGGACGGAGCGGGAGAGCCGGTCGAGGCGAGTGACCTGCAACGTGTCGCCCCCGCGCAGCAGCTGGAGGACGAGGTCGAGCTTCGGGCGGGACGCCTTTGCGCCGCTCGACCTGTCGACGTGGATGTTGTCGCGGTCGACGCCGGCCCGCAGCAGAGCGTCAATCTGATGATCGGGGTTCTGGTCGGCGGTCGAGACCCGTGCGTTAGCCGATGAGCATGTGTCGGAATCTATCGGCCGGACCGTTCGCCGACGTTGATTTCCGACGCGACTGTCGACAGCACCCACCTGCGGGTTCGTGATCACCGGGGCGAGTGTCGGCAGACGGTCGTTTGCCGACACTCCAGTCCGCCGGGATTGAGGGGGCCCGAACGTCCGCTCGGGTCCCACGGACAGCTTCCCGGCGGGTGGCGCCTCCCTGCCGCCACATCATGTGGACACCGAAGACGGTGGTCGCCGTCGGGGTGATGCACTCCGGCGGCGTGTTGGAACCGCAGATCAGGACGACACCCTCATCTGCCTGGCCGGATGTTGCGGTTGACTCGGAAGACGTTGTCCGGGTCGTACTCCGCCTTGATCTGACGGAGGCGCTCGTAGTTGCCCCGGTACGCATCGGCGGTTCTGGTGGCGTCGTCCTCGGCCAGCTGGAAGTTGACGTAGTTCCCGCCGGTCGAGAACGGGCGGATCCTCTCCCATCCCTTGCGGACGGCGGTCACGATCCGGTCGCCATCGGCCTGCGGAGGCCACACTCCGGAGAAGCCGCTGATGAACCGGGCTTCCCGGTTGCCGACCGCTCCACCGTCGCCGGTGGACTCGTTCAGCGCACCCGCGAGGTGGAAGATGACAGAGAAGGACAGGGGGGACGCGACCTCCAGCGCGGCGTCCCGGAAGGTGGGGAGGTACGCGCCCGGCAGGCCGGGGAGGAACTCGGCCTTCCAGTACTGGTTCAGCCCCTTGGGCTCCATCGCGTCGACCATCGACTGCTGAGCCACGTACGGCTTCGCACCGATCAGGTGGAAGATCGGCTCTCCAAGGGCACGCAGCGGGGCGAGGTCGGCCTCGGCGTTTGCGCCGCTGTGGCACACGAGCAGCGCGGCGACGGGCTTGAGGTGCCACTCGTCCGGGACGAACGGCGCGGGCGGCGCGAGCCGGATGACCGCCACCACCGTCAGCTCGCGGGGAGCGGCCGCGGTAAGTTCCCGGTACGTCGCGAGCACCTCGTCCGCCCGGTCGGCACTCCAGGCGGCCAGGCCGCCGGTGATGACGGGGCCGACCTCGTGCAGCCGGAAGGTGAAGCGGGTGACGACGCCGAAGTTACCGCCACCGCCCCGGATCGCCCAGAACAGATCCGGGTTCTCCGCCCGGTCGGCGGTCCGTATCCTTCCATCCGCCGTGACGATCTCGACCTCCTCCAGGTTGTCGGCCGCCCAGCCGAACCGGCGCGTCAGGTAGCCGAATCCGCCGCCGAGGGTCAGACCGGCGACTCCCGTCTCGGACACGAACCCGAGCACCGCAGCGAGGCCGTACTGCTGGGTCGCCCGGTCGATGTCCTGCAGCAGGCATCCCGGACCGGCGTGCGCGAGGCGGGCGGCCGGGTCCACGGTCACTTCGCGCATGCGGGACATGTCGAGGGTCAGCCCGCCGTCGGCGAGTGCCGTTCCGGCGACGTTGTGGCCGCCGCCCTTGATGCTCAACAGCAGGCCGTGGTCCGTGGCGAACCGGACGGCCGTGGCCACGTCCTGGGCCGAGGCCGCCTGGACGACCAGCGAAGGCTTCGCCGTGACCATGGCGTTCCAGACCAGGACGGCCTCGTCCCAGCCCTCGTCCCCGGCCGTGAGCAACGGCCCTTCGAGCCGGGTGTCGAACTGCTCGACCTGCGCGGAGGTCAGGCCGACGTGGCCGCCGCCCAACCCGGCGACTTCGAACCCTCGCGTGTTCATGCCGATCCCTTCACTCCCGAATCCCTTCCCGGTGCCGCTCTCCGTGTCTCTCCCGATGCCCCCATCGCAGTGCACAGCGCGTCGATGAAGGCCCCCGGCTGCTCCATGGCGGGATCGTCCCGGCAGTCCTCGATCACGTACAGCGGCCAGCCGTGCCGGGCGCTCGCCGACTCGGCCGTCCGCAGTCGTACCTGGAGGCCATGCCGGCCGTGGATCAAGACGGTGGGGACGTCGATGCAGTCGAGGTCGCCGGACGGGAGCGACGGCATGGCGACCCGCGGCATGAGCTGGCGGAGCGCCGTCTGCACACTCGGTGTGCGGGCCCGGTCCAGGGCGTAGTCGAGCAGCGGCTCCCACTGCTCCCCCGTCTGCTCGCCCACCCGGTCCCAGTCGTAGAAGCACCGGTTGAACAGGCGGTCCCGGCTCTTCGCTGTCGGATGGGCGACGAAGCCCATCATGGGCACCGCGAAGCTCGGAGCCGGCCGGAACAAGCTCAGACCCAGCGTGTCGACGAGGATCAGCTGGGCGAGGCGGCCGCTGTGGTGCGCGGCGTACCGGGCGGCGATGGCTCCGCCGAGGAGGTGGCCGACCAGTACGGGCGGCCTCCCCCGACAGGTCTGCTCGATCAGCTCGTCGAGCCAGGTCACGACCGTGTCGGCGTCGAGTCGGCCCTCCGTGACGGCGGAGGCGCCGTGCCCCGGCAGGTCGGGAACGATCACCCTGTGGGTCCTGGCCAGGTCGGGGACCACCTTGATCCAGATGGCGGCGAACTCCCCCTGCCCGTGCAGCAGCACGATCGGCGGGCCGTCACCGCCTTCCAGGACGGCGGTGGACACCGTCGCCAGCTGCACCTGCCGCTCGGTCAGCGGCATCGCGGAGAGGAGCTGGTCGCGGGTCTGCTGACCGGCGGACGGCTCCGGGCTCGTGGCCCTTTCCTCAGTCCTCATCACGGCCTCCCTTCATCAGGGCCCAGCAGGCCTTCGAGACTGTCGGGCCTACGAGGAAAGAGTCCGCGTCGGACGGTGCTGTCCGCATCGGTCGCAGCAACCAACTCGACCGTCGCACGCCGTGTGGGTATTTCTGTGCAGGCGGCCGAGACCTGTACGGCCTATACGGGACCTGTGCGCCCCGTACGGGACCCATGTGAGACCTATACGCCCTATACGAGATCGTGCTCGTAGGCGTAGGCGGTGGCGGCGGCCCGTGAGGAGATGCCCAGCTTGGTGAACATGTTGCTCACGTGCCGGGCCACCGTCTTGTCGCTGATGACAAGCCGGTCCGCGATCTCCCGGTTCGAAGCACCGGTCGTGACCAAGCGGAGCACCTCGACCTCGCGCGGGGTCAGACCACCGGGACCCGGGTACGGGGCCCTGCCCGCCGGGCGCATGAGCTGCCGCACCTGCTCCAGCGCCGGTACCGCGCCCAGCTGTTCGAACACCCGGCGGGAGGCTTCCAGCTCCATCTCGGTCGTGTCGTGATCGCCGATCCGGCGGCACGCCCGCGCCATCTGCAGCCGCACCTGTGCCGTTTCGTAGGGAGCGTCGATTTCGTGCCAGGCAATCCACGCACGGCGCAGCGCGACGCACGCGGACTCCGGTTCACCGGCGGCAAGGAGCACGGAACCGTGCGCGTACGCGGCCAGCGCCCGCAGGTACGGCGAATCGAAACCGGCGGCGATCTTGTCGAGTTCGTCCACCGCGGCCTGAGCGTTCTCGACGGCTCCGGCGGCGAGCTCGATCTCCACACAGCCGGCCAGCACCCTGGGCCGCTCCTCCGCCCCCTCGGTCTCCCCGACCGTCCGGCGGATCGCGGCGGCAGCGTCATCCAGGCGGCCTTGCGCCAGCCGGAGCAGCGCCAGGCCCGGCTGCGCCGAGTGCCCCAAGGCGTTGGCCTCGCGATAGCAGCTCTCGGCCCGGGAGAACTCGCCGCGCAGCCGGAACAGCTCGGCACGCTGGTACAGCGCCATGCCCAGCACCGGGTCACCGGGCGGTTCGGACAGGTGCTCACACGCCTGCCGCGCCTCGTCCATGGCATCGGCCCACTCGCCGCGCAGCTGCATGATCTCCGAGCGGTGCACCAGGCACTGGCCCCGGTACGGTTTGAGGCCCTGCTGCGTGGCGCACCAACGGCTCAGCGCCGCCGTCCACTCCTGTACGCGACGGAGGTCGAAGATCCCTCGGCAGGCGAGGATCACGGCGCAGTAGACGATCCCGGCGGTGACCGGCGACACCTCTCCCGCGGTCACCGCCACCATCGCCTCATCCAGCATCACCACGCCCTGCGTCGCCCGGCCCTGCGCGACCAGGGCCTGGCCCTGCCCCAGCCTTCCGAACGCCCGCAGATCGGCATCGTCGAAACGGTCGGCGATCTCGGTGATCTCCACGCACGAGTGGCGCGCTGCCTCGGGATCGCCACGGTTCAGGGCCTGCAGCGCCATGGGGATGCGCAGGTAGCCCTGCTCCGCGCAGTCCGGCGCCGCGTCCTCGAGGATGTGCTGCGCTCGTGCCAGCCATCCGCCGCCGCGGGCGTGCTCGCCGTGGAGGACGAGCGTGAGCCCGATCCAGAACGCGCACCGTACGGCTGGCGCCGCGTCCCCTCGTTCCAGGAACGCGTGATGGGCCCGCTCCCAGGTCTCGGTCGCCGCGTCGATGGCTCCGATCAGGTACGCCGCCCGCGCCATCCGGTCAAGATCATCGGCCTCAAGCGGGCCCTGCTGGTCGGCGGCCGACAACTGCTCATACGCGTCCCGCCACGCCAGCCGCTCGTACGCCTCGCGCCCCTGCATACCTGGATCAACGGTCGCCATGAGTGCTCCCGCGAGCGACGACTCCCTGTGGGCAGCCTACGTGGTGACTGCGGATTGCGCCTGGTGACCGCGCTTGCGCCCGAAGCCTCCGGTGAGCCGCCTGAACCCGTACTTGGGGATACAGGGATGTGGCCGAGGTTGGCGCGGGCGGGAGAGTCCAGGGCGATGTTCTCGACGTTGCCCTTGTACTGTCAGCGGGCATGGCGGGGCTCCGTCACGGGCTGGTCGTCGGCGGTCGCCGACGTACGTGGGCGGGGTACGGCGACCGGCAGGCCGAGATCGAGACGCCTGTCCATCTCCAGCCGGAACGTGCCGTAGGGGTTGATGTTCGACCAGAACAAGGCGGTCAGGCCGCGCCGGTCCTCGTCCGGGAGCTTCTTCGCCCAGGCCGGTTCGGCGAGGACCTGCTGAAGCAGCAGAGTATGGCCGCCGCCGTCCGCGAACCACTGGTGCGCGCGGCCCGGACCCGCGCCAAGATCATGGAGGGCTTCGCCCATGCGGAGCGCGCCCTGTTCACCCGGCCGCGCCGAAATCCGCGCGAGCCCAGATGAAATTCCTTCGCAAGCGGGAGAAGGGCTTCACCAAGAGCTTGGCGGAGCGGCTGGGTGTCTCCCGCAAGACGGTGCAGCGCTACCTCTCAGGTGCCTCCAGCAGGCCGAACGAGCGCCTCCAGGAGGCGCTGGTGCAGGAGACTGAGTCGGAGTGGCAACCGCAGGTCAGGGCACAGGCCAGGCAGCGCGCGGCGTCCTCGGGCGGGCTGGTCATCTCTTGCCGGGCGTACTTCGGCCTCGGTCCGGAGGGCACCTCGGACGCGGGCCGCGTACGGGACCTCACGGTCGCCGTCACCCCCTCCCACGCGGCCGCCATCATCGCCGCGCAGGAGGAGGGTGCGACGGAGGGCGATCTGCATGACGCGGTCGCGGAGGCCATCGCGGACGCCTATTTCCGTCAAGGCGGCGGTGGACGTGCGGGCCTGGAGGTGAAATTCGCGGACGTGGAGTGGCTCAACATCCGGTTTTAGCAGCACGGAATTCACGACTGCGATAAACCTGTCTGTCGAGCCGAGGCGCGATGGTTGTCACATAGGCAGGCTTGTTGTCACCTTCGAGGTTTGGCACTGGCGGGGTCGTTCTCTTACTGATCGTTTCAGAATGAGCTTGGCGGAGGGCTTGGCTGTGGGCTGAGTCAACGGCAGACTTCTGCGAGTGTCGGATGATCTTGTACCTGATGACCTGTGGGACCGCGTGGCCCCGTTGCTCCCTCCTCGTCCGCCGCGTCGTCGCCGGTATCCGGGACGGTTGCCGGTGGATGACCGGGCCGCACTGCGCGGCATCGTCTACGTGCTGCGCAAGGGCGTGAGCTGGGCCGATGTGCCCACAGAGCGGATCGGCTGCAGCGGCGTGACGGCCTGGCGGCGGCTGCGGGACTGGACCGAGGCCGGCGTCTGGCCGCGTCTGCACGAGGTCCTGCTGGCCGACTTGCGCAAGGCGGGACTGCTGGAGATGGACGACGCGGCGGTCGACGGCTCACACGTGCGGGCCCTCAAAGGAGGGCTCACACCGGACCTTCGCCGGTCGACCGAGCCCGTCCGGGAAGCAAGCACCACCTGATCACCGACCGAAACGGGACACCCCTTGCGGTGTCCCTGACCGGCGGAAACCGTCATGACGTCACGCAGTTGATGCCTCTGCTGGACGCGATCCCGCACATCCGCGGGACCTGTGGCCGCCCCCGTCACCGGCCCAGGCGCCTGTTCGCCGATCGGGGCTACGACTACGACACGTACCGACGCCTCCTCCGGGCCCGCGGCATCACACCGAAGATCGCCCGCAGAGGCACCGCCCACGGCTCCGGCCTGGGAAAGACCCGCTGGGTGGTGGAGATCGGCACCCCGCTGGACGACACCATGGCCGCCATGCGCGCCGTCGGCCCCCACCTGGCCGCCGTCACCGGCGAGAAGGGCACTGTCATCGGCTTCGTGACCATGGAAGACGTCCTGGAGGAACTGGTCGGCCCCAGCCCCTCGGAGGCACTCTGAACCGTCAGGCGCCCGGCCCGGACAGCCTGCCGGGCGCATGGACGCTGTGGCATCGACGGACCTGACCGGGCGCGCGGCTGCGCAGGGCCGCGCCCGAGCTCTTCGCCGAGAAAGGGCCACCCTGGTGACCATGCCCCTGGATCTTCGTGGTCTGCCCGTTGTCCAGGCACCGGGCGTAGCGGGTCGGCAGGGACATCAACGCTGTGGCCGGCGCGCTGCGTGCGACGGTCGGGTCGGTCCTCGTTCGTGCTGCCGCGACGAGCCGCTCGGCCGGGGGCTCGGGTCGAGCATCCGGCCGGGCGGCAGATCCCTCCTTACGGCGCCGTAGACCTCACCGGTTCCGCGGTCTTGACCTTCACCGGTTCGGTGTCGGGGGCGCTGTGCCGCTGGGCCCAGTTCTCCAGGGCCGTGCGGCAGGCGTGGTCGAAGTGGTGCAGCCCGGACACGTCTACCTCGATCGGCCGGTCCTGCGGCAGGGCCTCCAGGCTGTCGAGTATCTTCGGCAGCCGCAGGAACGTCGCGTTGCCCGACAGGTGTACCTGGATCGGCCCGGCGCCCTTGTCTATGACCTCCGTCTTCAGGTGCGATGCCTCCCAGGCGGTCTTGATCACCGCCAGGGCCAGACCGATGAGTACCCCTTCGAACATGTTCACGGCGACGATCGACACGGCCGTGACCACCAGGATCAGCGCCTCGCCCTTGTGGCCCCGCCACAGCGCGGCGATCTGGCGGAAGGGGATCAGTTTCCAGCCGGCGTGCACCAGGATGCCGGCGAGCGCGGGCAGCGGGATCAGCGCCAGTGCGGAGGGCAGCGCGACGGCGAACAGCAGCAGCCACACGCCGTGCAGTACACGCGACGCCTTGGTCTTCGCGCCCGCCTGGACGTTGGCGGAGCTGCGCACGATCACCGCGGTCATCGGCAGCGCACCGAGCAGACCACACACGGTGTTGCCCGCACCCTGGGCGAGCATCTCCTTGTCGTACTGGGTGCGGGGACCGTCGTGCAGCCGGTCGACCGCGGCCGCGCTGAACAGCGACTCGGCGGAGGCGATCAGTGCGAACGCGATGATCGTGCCCCAGATGGCCGGGCCGGCCATCTGGCTGAGGGCTTCGGTGCCGGGCGGCTGGATGACGCCGAGCAGGCCCTCCACCTCGACCGTGGCGACCGGCAGGCTGAAGGCGAGCGAGGCGAGTATGGCCAGCAGTACCGCGGCGAGGGCGCCGGGTACGGCCTGCGCCTTCTTCGGCATCTTCTTCCACAGCACGATGACGGCGATGGTGCCCACTCCGGTGGCGAGGGAGGTCAGGGCCTCGGTGTTGCCGAGGGCGTCGGCTAATGCCCCCGGCAGGCCCGTGATCTTGCCGATACCGGTGTTCGGGGCCTTCAGGCCCGCCGTCGCGTAGATCTGGCCGGCGATGATGACCAGGCCGATGCCGCAGAGCATGCCCTCGACGACGGAGACGGATATCGCCCGGAACCAGCGGCCCACCCTGAACAAGCCCATAGCGAGCTGGAGCAGACCGGCCATCAGCACGATCACGCCTAGTGCGGCCACGCCGAACTCACTGACCGCCTCGAAGACCAAAACGGTCATGCCCGCGGCGGGCCCGGACACCTGGAGGCTGCTGCCAGGCATGAGCCCGGTGACGAGGCCGCCGACGATGCCGGTGACGAGGCCCAGCTCGGCGGGAACGCCGGAGGCGACGGCCACGCCGACGCACAGCGGCACAGCGACCAGGAAGACGACGATGGAGGCGGCGAAGTCCTGCCGCAGGTAAGGGAACTTCGACATCACGGTCAGCCCCTTCACAGCGCCTCGAACGTCTCGGTCTCCGCGCGGTGTTCGCGCACGGCCCCGGTGTGCACCTCGTAGTACCAGCCATGCAGACGGAGTTGGTCCGCCTGTAGGCGCTTTTCGATGCAGGGGTAGGAACGCAGCCGCAGCAGCTGCGTCAGAATGTGGTTCTGCACGGCTTCGGCGACCGTCGGATCGGTGGGGTCGGAGCACTTGGGCTCGTCGGCGGCGTGAGCGAGCCAGTCGCGCACAGCCGGTACGGCGTCGAGGTCGTCGCCGCGTACCACGGCGCCGATGGCACCGCAGTGGGAGTGGCCGCAGACCACGATGTCCAGGACGCCGAGGACTTCGACGGCGTATTCGATGGTGGCCGCCTCGCTGGTGGGGCGTTCCGCGGCGTATGGCGGAACGATGTTGCCCGCGGTGCGCAGCTCGAACAGCTGGCCGGGGCGGGCGCCGGTGATCAGGGCCGGGACAACCCGGGAGTCGGCGCAGGTGATGAACAGGACCTCCGGCGACTGGCCTTCGGCGAGGCCGGCGAACTCCTCAGGGCGCTGTCCGAAGGTGCGGGCGTTGTCGATGAGGGGTTGCATGGTGTGGTGACTCCTCCTGGCGCGCCGTGGGGGCGCGTCGGGCTACAGGACAGGTGGGGGACTGCTCTGCTCAAGCGGAACACTTGAAGTGCCGCCGGGGAGTGGGCTGAGGATCTCGATGAGCGGTGGTGTGCGGTACGGGTGTTGCCCCGGTTCATCCGGCTGCCTCGATGCGCCCTCGCTCAGGTGTGAGCAGTCGGGTCTGGAGGCTGCCGTAGGGCGGTACCGATCGCAGGTGCGCAGGGAGCCGGTCGGCCCCCTGCGGTGGCTGGCCCGACAGGTGACGCTGTCGTCGCGCAGCACCTTCCCGGAGAGCCTGAATCCGGGCTGACCCTTGGCCAGGGCGTGACGTGCTGCGTGCGCGGCTGCAAAGGATGCGGAGGTGCGAAGAGAAGGGATCGAGCAGAGTGGTGGCGAGGACCGACAACACAGTCCCGGCCCCCATATCTCGGAACATGGGCCTCCCTCCGGGCGGTTCGCATCCTCTAGAGCATCCCAATGCTCAGTCAACGATTGACCAAGAAACACAATAACCCTGCAAAATAATTTGCAGGGCCAACTTTGCGTTTCGGCACTGAAGAGAGTCTCAAAGCAGGTCATGGGTGACGTGAACTGGCCCTCGATGCGCTGAAGCTCGTCGCTTGCGGCCTGGTCACGAGCTCGACGAGCCCATGGGTGTCCCAGGTGCGCCGCGAGCGGGAGACTGCCCAAACACACCCTGCACCTGCGGGCCTGCAGCAAGCCGATGGTCACCATTGCCACCCTGTGCAACGGCCTTCTCAGCACGGCCAAGAAAGTCGGCAGTGGTGGTGTGATGTGTACTGCCCGGACTCAAGCGGTCGGAATGGAAGATCGCGTTGCCTGCCGTGTGTCCGCCCGCGTGAGCCATCCGGATGGCGTCCGAGACCAGCTCCGTGCGCATATGGCCGGCCATCGACCAGCCCACGACCTTCACGGGTGCACAGGTCGATGACGGTCGCGAGATACAGCCATCCCTCAGCCGTGGGCAGGCAGGTGATGTCGCCGACGAGCTTCAGCCCGGGCATCGGAGCGGTGAAGTCACGGCCGACGAGGTCGGGCGCCGGCGACGCGGTCCGGTCCGCCTTTGTCAAAGATCTCGCTCTGCG
>NZ_JAPJDM010000058.1:0-11824 GCF_026242095.1 Streptomyces sp. NEAU-W12 | reverse complement strand
CCGGCGCGGAGTGTGATGTGCACTCGCCTGCTTGAGGGGTTGTCAGATGTGGCTAGTGGGGGTTTGTAGTAAGAGAGTTGGGGAGTCCTGCAGACACTCCTGGGCGGGTCCGCTGCGCTCCTCCGCCTGGCGGTTCTTTCGGCTGCGCCTCCAGAACCTTGGGACCTGCTGACGCGGGCGGGCTGGCCGTGGGGGGTGGGGTTTGCTCGTTCGTGCAGGTTCTGGTGTATCGCGTATCCCGACTAGATGCAGCATGTAGTATTGGCGGAAACATGGGACACCATACGTTGCGGAGTGATGAAGTGCAAAGTGTGCTGACGCTGCTTGGAGCAATTCTCGGTGGAACTCTGGTTCTCTTGGGTGATTTCATTCGAAGCAGAGTCGAAAGGCGCAAAGAGGAAGTGAATCGACTCGTAGAAGTAAGTGCGCGACTCTCCTCCATGTACAACCGGATGTGTGGGCAGATACTAGACGCTTCCAAAGCTGGTGTAGCGGTGTCAGATCTGGCCGTTGCAGATCCTCTCCGCTACGAAGTAACGACCCAGTTTTTCATGACTCCTGGTAGTGAGCAGCTCCGCTCTCAGGCTTCCCGTCTGATGGATGCGTACTACCGGCTTCGGGATTCATATGGCCAGGATTCAGCCTGGGTTGCAGCTCGCGATGAACAGGGCTTTGCGGTGCGCGAGTTCGAAGCTGCTGTTCGTGTCATCCTCCACCGCAATCACATCTGACGTTCTGCTGGGTCTTCGTCATTGCCGAATTAAGGAGGTAGGGTGGATGTCTGTGATTCAGCTCAAGGAGCACCAGGTAGACCAGAAGTCGAGTTTCCGAAAGTGGGTCGGATTTCCTGCAAGGTCATCTGTGCCTGCTCGGGGTGCCCGTGGCACGATCGTGTCAGCGACCGGCTCCGGAAAAACGATCATGGCTGCCGCGAGCGCGCTGGAGTGCTTCCCCGAGGGCCGGATCCTCGTGACCGTGCCAACCCTGGACCTGCTCGTGCAGACCGCCCAGGCGTGGCGCCTGGTGGGCCACCGCGCGCCCATGGTGGCAGTGTGCTCGCTGGAGAACGACCCGGTGCTCAACTCGCTGGGGGTGCGCACCACGACCAACCCGATCCAACTCGCGCTGTGGGCCGGGTCGGGGCCCGTGGTCGTGTTCGCCACGTACGCCTCTCTCGTGGACCGCGAGGACTTCGACGACCCGGCGGGCCAGGGGAAGGTTCGCGGGCCGCTGGAGGCCGCCCTGGCGGGCGGAGACCGGCTGTACGGCCAGCGCATGGGAGATTTTTCGCTCGCCATCATCGACGAAGCCCACTCAACCGCAGGCGATCTTGGCAGGCCATGGGCAGCGATCCACGACAACACCCGCATCCCCGCCGACTTCCGGCTCTACCTCACCGCCACCCCACGCATCCTCGCCTCACCCCGACCGCAGAAAGACACGAACGGCCACGAGCTGGAGATCGCGTCGATGGGCCAGGACTCCGATACCTATGGGCCGTGGCTGGCCGAGCTGGGACTCTCGGAGGCCATCGAACGGGAAATCCTGGCGGGGTTCGAGATCGACGTCCTGGAGATCCGCGACCCCTCCCCCGTCCTCGGGGAATCAGAGGAGGCGCAGCGAGGCCGGCGCCTGGCCCTGTTGCAGACGGCGCTCCTGGAACACGCCGCCGCGTGGAACCTGCGTACGGTCATGACCTTCCACCAGAAGGTGGAGGAGGCAGCGGCGTTCGCGGAGAAGATGCCGGAGACGGCCGCGGAGCTGTACCTCAACGACGCCTCCGACGACGACCTCGCGGCCGCGGACCGGCTGCCGAAATCGTCCATCGACACGGAGTTCTACGGGCTGGAGGCTGGCCGCCACGTCCCGCCGGACCGCGTGTGGTCGGCGTGGCTGTGCGGCGACCACCTCGTGGCCGAACGGCGCGAGGTCCTGTGGCAGTTCGCCAACGGCATCGACGCCTCGGGCCGACGAGTGCACCGCGCGTTCCTCGCGAGCTGTCGCGTGCTTGGGGAAGGCGTCGACATCACCGGCGAGCGCGGGGTCGAGGCGATCTGCTTCGCCGACACCCGCGGCTCCCAGGTCGAGATCGTCCAGAACATCGGCCGCGCGCTCCGGCCCAACCGCGACGGCACCACCAAGGTCGCCAGGATCATCGTGCCCGCCTTCCTCCAGCCCGGCGAGGACCCCACCGACATGGTCGCCTCCGCCAGCTACCGCCCCCTCGTAGCCGTTTTGCAGGGCCTACGCAGTCATGATGAACGACTCGTCGAGCAGCTCGCCTCCCGTGCCCTGAGCAGCGGGAAGCGCAAGGTACACGTCCAGCGCGATGAGGACGGGCAGATCGTCGGGACCGGCGGCGAGGGCAACGGCGAGGACCAGGAGCAGGACGACACCGACGCCGCTGCCGAATCCGCCCTGCTCCACTTCTCCAGCCCCCGCAACGCCGCCACGATCGCCGCGTTCCTGCGCACCCGGGTGTACCGGCCCGAGTCCCTGGTCTGGCTGGAGGGCTACCAAGCCCTCATCCGGTGGCGGAAGGAGAACGAGATCACCGGGCTCCACGCCGTCCCCTACGACGTTGAGGTCGAGGTCGGGGTCACGAAGGCATTTCCGCTGGGGCGCTGGGTCCACCAGCAGCGCAAGGCCCTACGGGCCGGAGAGCTGGAGGAACGGCGCAAGACCCTGCTGGACGCGCCGGAGGCCGGAATGGTGTGGGAACCCGGCGAAGAAGCCTGGGAGACCAAACTCGCCGCACTCCGCTCCTACCGGCAGGCCACAGGCCACCTCGCCCCCCGGCAGAACGCCGTGTGGGGCGAGGGCAACGAGATGGTGCCCATCGGGCAGCATGCCGCCAATCTCAGGCGGAAGGGCGGCCTGGGCAAGGACGCGGAACGGGCAGCGGAGCGCGCGAAACAGCTGGTCGCGATCGACCCGGACTGGAACTGCCCGTGGCCACTGGACTGGCAACGCCACTACCGCGTCCTCGCCGACCTCGTCGACGCCGACGGCCACCTGCCCGACATCGCACCCGACGTACTGATGGACGGCGACGACATCGGACGGTGGCTCCAGCGGCAGACCCAGCCGACCGCCTGGGCGCAGCTGTCGAGCGAGCAGCAGGAGCGGCTGACCAAGCTGGGCATCAAGCCCGTCCAGACGCCGTCTCCGGCCCCTGCGGCCACGCGTGCGACGAAGGGCCCGAGCAAGGCACAGCAGGCCTTCCAGCGCGGCCTGACCGCCCTCGCGCAGTGGATCGAACGGGAGGGCCAGAGGCCGGTTCCTCGCGGCCACAGCGAAGAGATCGCGGTCGACGGCGAGGCGGAGCCGGTGGCTGTGAAACTGGGTGTGTGGGTCTCCAACACCAAATCGAGGCGGGACAAGCTCACCCAGGACCAGATCAACGCACTGCGGAAGCTGGGCATCGACTGGATCTGACGGTCGTCGGCCAGGCCCCACTCGTTTGGCATCGATCCGAGGCTGGGTCAGGGGCGCGGGGGTGGGGTGGTGAGGTACGGGACGAGTTGGGCTTCGAGGTCGGCGATGCGTTTGTCCCTGAAGCGGTTGTTCTGGCGGGCGCTGGTCAGTCGTTCTTGAATCTGCTGGTTGTCCTGGGTGAGTTGTCGTACGTGCTGCTTCAGCGTGGTGTTCTCGGTGACGATGCGCTGAAGTGAGCCTTCGGGGAGATTGTGTTCGAGGTCGCGGATCTTGCCGAGGAGTTCTGCGATGCGGGTGCGCTGGGTGCGGATTTCGCGCTGGGCTTGGATGAGTGCGTCTTCGGCGTTGAGCGCACGTTCCTTCCAGGCGGGCTGGGCGCGGCTGGCGCTGCTGGAGCCTCCGGGATGAGGGCTGGTTGCGCGGTTGGCCTGTTCGATAAGGTCTCTGGCCTGCTGGTTTTGGTAGAGGAAGGTGCGTGAGACGCGGGCTGTACGGGCGAGGGCTGCGACGGTGACAGGCGTGTGGTCGCGGGCTGCGGCCGTCAGGGCGGTCTGGAGGCGTTCGAGCATCTCCTGGGTGGCTTGGCGGCGGGCTTGGACGGCCGCGTCGGTGCGGGGGCTCATGGCTGTCCTGTGGTGTCGTCGGGGGCCTGCAGTGCGGCGAGGTCTCGGGCGCGGAAGGCGGTGCTCCAGGTGCGGTGGAAGTAGTCCTGAGGGCGCCGCAGGTCGAGGGTGAGGGCTTCGTCGAGGATGCCGAGGGCGGCCAGGGCCTCTTCGAGTCCTTTGATGGCTTTGGCGGTGGGTTCGAAGACGGTGTGGAGGTAGTCGGCGGTGGCGTCGTCGGGGGCGTTCTCGGCGATGGAGCGCCACTGTTCGGCTTTGCGTCGCCAGTAGAGGAGGTCTGCGCCGGAGAGGACGAAGTTGTCGCAGTTCTCGCAGTCGAGTTTCCAGGGGCAGGCTCCGCCGTCGACGACGGGTTGGTAGGTGCAGAATCCCCCGTCGGCGGGGGTGCTGCGGCGGGAGAGGTCCAGGGCCAGGGCAAGAGCTGTCTCGCGGTCGATGGGGGTGGTGTCGCCGGAGAGGAGTTCGCCTGGGTGGGGTGCGCCGGGCCCGGCTACCCAGACGGTGTTCAGGACGTCTTCGAGGTCGCTGTTGGTGATCTTCACGTAGTGCTCGGCCATGCGTTCGGAGAGCTGGCCGAGGTAGCGGCGGATGTGGGTGAGCGTGGCGCCGGCGCGCAGCAGGTTGGTGGCCAGGGTGTGGCGGGCCTGGTGGGCGACGTAGGCGCCGCCGAGGTCGAGGTCAGCGATCCAGGTTTTGAAGCGCTGGTTGAAGTGTCCGTAGGAGATCGGCTGTCGGCCGTTGGGGTTGCGGATGCGGGAGGGGAACAGGGCCAGGCCGGGGCGTTCAGCGGCTGTCGGGGTGCGGCCGTAGCGCTTTTCGAAGCGGTGGAGTGTCTTGGTGCGGCGGGCATCGAGGCACTGGTAGACGGGCTCGGGGATGCGGATGCCCTCGTTGTAGTTGCCGACCTTGGTCTGGTCGTGCCACAGCATTGCCAGGCCGCGGTAGCGGCCGATGCAGTCCAGGCGCAGTCCGACGACCTCGCTGCAGCGGCGCCCGGTGGCGACGATTGTCTCCCAGATGTCCCGCAGGCCCCGGTCGTTGAGGTCGAGTTCCTCCAGGCGGCGCAGGTTGGTCTCGTCGGTCAGGGCGCGGGCGACGTCGTCGCTGAAGGGGTTGCGGGAGCGCTGTTTGATGCCGGTGCCGCCGAAGGGGATAGCGGTAAGGAAGCCGGTGTCGATGCCGAGGCGTTCGGCGTGGCCGGCGGTGATGGCGCTGTAGAGCAGCTTGCGGGCTTGGTTGAAGACGAATTGGCAGCTCAGATCGGTGACGGTGGGGGATCGTCCGTCGACCAGGACCATGCCCAGGGACGGCAGGCCGTGACGGGCGCGGTGGCGCTGGTCGGCGACGAACCGCTCGGCGTGCTCACGCCGCAGCGCGGTGGGGTCGTGGCCGGCGTCGGGGGCGTCGGCCTGGAGAAAGACACCGAGTTCGACGGCGGCGCGGCGCATCTGGTCGAAGGGGCCTCGGGTACGGGGGCACTGCGGGGAACGGAGCAACTCGGCGAGATGGTCCCAGAGCAGGTCGCGCAGCCACCGCTGCGGTACGGCGGTGATGTCGAAATGGCTCTGGGCGTTCTTGAAGCGCCGTCCGAAGTGATCGGTCTCCAGGAAGCCGGCGTCCTTGGTGTCCAAGGGGCTGTAGTAGACGCAGCGCAGACCGTTGATGATCTCCCAGATGATTTTGCGGACCTCGGAGTCCATCTGCTTGCGTGTCAGGCCTGCATAGCCTTCATCGTGCAGGTCCATCAGGGACGTGATGCTGCCCCGCCAGCAGTATCTGACGAGATTCCTGATGCCGTTGGTGCTCCACTCGGAGTGCTGTGCGGACTGGGCATGGGCGTGCAGGCCCCACTGGATCTCTGCCCTCAGCAGCGGGGGCAAGCCATGAAGGTTGACCAGCCCTGGCTGCGTGACCGGCTCCGCAGTGGCGCACCAGGCGCGGAATGCCTTCTCGTCGCCGTAGGTCACCGGGAGCGGCCGGCCGTCCTTGAGGGGACCGCGTGAGTTCTGCGACCGGGCTCCTCCCGGACGGTTGTCGATCTTGTACCGGTTCAGGTGCTGCAGACACAGCCCCAGTGAAGTACAGGCCAGGAACGGGCACCGTGCCGTGCACAGGCCGTAGCCGGGAAGAGGGTGCTGTGTACGGGCCCAGTGCTCGAACCGGCCCTGGTCCATGCCGGCGGCCTCGCCGTACTGCCATCTGGTCTGGTGCTGCTGGCACAGCCGGGTGGTGGGACTGACCGCCGGGCGGTCGGGACAGATCAGGCACCGGCCGTAATCCACTCCCCGCGCGGCGGGCAGAGCACTGGCCGCGTCCATAAAGGCGCGCTTGGCCTGCCCCGTCCGCTCGGCCTGCTCCCACTCCAGGTTGTGCGTGTTACACAGGTTGTGGCTGACCCGGCGGATGCGCAGGCAGCCGTCAACGGCGCACTGCCAGGCGTAGACCGGGTGGTAAGGCGGGATGAAGATCAGCGTGTCGCGGAAGAGCGGGTCGAATGCGGGGGCCTCGATGATGGCTGTGAGCAGTTCGAGCCGGTCGCGGCCGATGCGGGTGGTGTCGGTGCGGCCCGGCAGCAGCGTCAGCGGGATCACGGCCGTGTCCCCCACACCTGCTCCAGCGCCGCGGTGAAGACCGGGTCGTGGACGTCCACGTGGCCGTAGACCTGCTCGACGGTCGCGGCCGAGGCCCAGCCGCCGGCCTCCCGCGCGATCACCGCGTTGCCCCGGGCGGCGTCCAGCACCGCGGTGGCGAAACTGTGCCGGAAGGCATGCGGCACCACCCGGCCCATCTCCCCACGGGCCGCGGCACGGCGCAGCATGCCCCGGGCCGCGGCGGTGGTCCACGGCTGCCCGCGGGAAGGGCCGTGCAGGCTGACCAGGAGCATGCCGTGAACGGACTGGGCGGGGTACTGGGTGGTGATGTACTCGAAGTAGGTGTGGATCATCGCCTGGCTCGCCCGGCGCACCGTCCCGCCGCACACGGTGTTGTCCTGCCAGGTCCAGGGTGTCTTGGTCTTGACCCGGGCCCGGTTGGCGCTGTCCTCGCGGTGACAGATGTGCACGTGCGGCCCCCGGCACTGACCGCACGCGGCCTGCTCGCGCAGGTGCAGGTCGACCAGACGCAGCCCGCACAGCTCACCGACCCGGAAACCGCCGTCGGCCAGCCACGTGACCACCATCCGGTCCCGCGCACACGACACCGCCCCCAGCAGCACCTCCCGGGCGCCTTCCGGCAGCATCTTTGGATGCCGACGCACCCGCTCCGCCGGAGCCAGAGGGTTCGCGGGCATGCTGTGCAGGACGTGCCCGATCATCGCCCGCCGCCTATCCGCCCGCGTCGGCAACCGCGTCACACGCAGCGCCTCCGCCAACGGCGGGTTCACGCCCCGGATGCCCACGTGGAGGTAGAAGCCCTTCAGACAGGCCGCCGCGGTCTTCAACGCACTGTGTCCGTACGGGCGTTTCCCCTCCCGCCACGGCAGTCCGAACGGCCCCGGATAATCCGCCCCCAAAGCCGCCATGTAGTGCCGCAGATCCTCAAACGACACCGACTCTGTGTCCAGGCCCGCGAACCGCAGCCACCGCAGATGATCCACCAGCACATACGCATACGTACGGTCCGTACCCGCCCGACAGGTACGCAGGAACCCGTCCGCCTCCGCCACCACCGAGCAGTCCGTGTCCACGACCGTGTAGGACACCCGCCCGCCGGCACGGACGATCTCCTGCACCCGTAACTCCCCCACCACCAACCGAGCACCCACCCGCGTGCCGCCCCTCTCCGGGCCCAGGACCGCTCCAGCAGCGGTGCCTCAGCCCGGAGTCCACACCCCTCCCCCACACCCGCGGACCACTCCACGCGAACGTCCCACACACCCCAGCGGCGGTTGGTAAAGTCCGTCACCCTCACACGCCAGAACGCCCCCTCGGGTCACGTTAACGGCAGGCATCATCAGAGACCGACGGGTAAGTAGTTGTTGTCTTTCCGATCTTGAGAGATGCGCGTCGAACGGGAGTCCCGATTGGGTGATCGTGGGGCGCTTGGCGCATACGGACAGGGCCTCCTGAACAGCTCGTTGGTGTCGAATCACCGAGCAGCAGGAGGCCCTGATGCAGCAGTCTTCCGTGCCGACGGCCGGGCAGTCCAGCTTGGTCACCTGGGAGTGTGGCTGCCTGGCTCACCGGTTCGGAAACGCCGCCGACAACGGGTCGCGGCAGCCGCACTACCCGACGGACATGACGGACGCGGAGTGGGCGGCCGTCCGGCCGTTGCTGCCGGTGCCGGGCTGGATGCGCGGTCGCGGCGGCCGGCCGGAGGCGTACTGCCACCGGGCTGTACTCGATGCGATCCGCTACCTCGTGGACAACGGCATCAAGTGGCGGGCGATGCCGGCCGACTTCCCGCCGTGGGACCGGGTATACGCGTTCTTCCGCCGCTGGCGCGACCATGGCCTGGTCCAGGAGTTCCACGACCGGCTACGTGCGCAGGTCCGCGAGAAGGCGGGCCGTGACGCGGAGCCGACGGCCGCAGTGATCGACTCGCAGTCGGTGAAGGCGGACGCTGTTGTCGGTGCGGACAGTCGCGGGTTCGACGGCGGCAAGCTGGTCAACGGGCGCAAGCGGCACGTCGTGGTCGACACGCTCGGCCTGCTGCTCGGGGTGATGGTCACCGCCGCGGACACGGGCGACCGCGCCGCTGCCCGGGTGCTGCTTGAGCAGGTGGCCGACACGCATCACCGCCTCGCCCTGGTCTGGGCCGACGGCGGTTACACCGGCAGCCTCGTCGAGTACTGCCTGGCCACGCTCGCGCTGGTCCTGGCGATCGTGAAACGCAGCGACGACATGCGCGGCTTCGTGGTGCTGCCCAAGCGGTGGATCGTCGAGCGCCTCTTCGCCCACCTGATGCGCACCCGCCGCCTGGCACGCGACTACGAGCGGCGCACCACCAGCGCCGAGGTGATGGTCTACTGGTCGATGACCCTGCTCATGACCCGCCGCCTTGCCCGCTCACGCCCGCAGCAGGCGTGAACCGGCCCGGCGCGGGTTCGGCCAGCCAGCCGCGCGCGACCAGGCGCTTCGCCTTCGAGCGCAGCGCCTCCACCCGCGCCGGCACCACGTCCATGCCGAACATGGCGGCCATCTCCTGGCAGGTCAGCGGCCCTTGACCGAGCCGGCACCGGTCCGCGAGCACTTGCAAGATGCGCTGGTAGTCCACCGACAGCACCGACCTGTCCAGCCCCTCACGCCACACCGGCACCTGCGACTTCGCCTTCGCCGCATCCGGCACCTGCGAGGTTTTTCCGGTCTGCTCCTCGGCGGCCTGCGCGGTCCGATCGGCCCGGGCGTGGTCCTGCATGGGTTCGTCCGCCGGGGCCAGCACCTCGCCGACCCGCGAGCGGGCAATAGCCCACTCCTTCCATTCCCGCTCGACCGCGGCCAGCTCGGCCTGGATACGGTCGGCCTCCTCCCGCAGCTCGTCCACACGACGGCGAGCACCCAGCTCGCGCTGTTCCAACAGCCCAACCACCGATGGCATCCACGACCTCCCGGGCAGCGACAGCACGACAGGCCACTACTCCCACGGAACCGCCGGCCCTACGCCCGACCAGCGGAAACGCAGTCTTCAACTCCGGAAAGACAACAGCTTCTTAGCTTGTCATTTAACGGTCGACGTCGAACGCGCGCTTCCCGCTGGTATGTCAGTCCCAGGCGTTGAAGAGGACTCCGCCCAACGTGGTGATGCCGTAGAAGCGGACCTCACGCCACTCGCCCTTTGTGAGCACTGAGGTGTCCACGTCGGAGAGCGGTGTGGCGAGTCGTTCGCTGCTCAGGACCGTGAAGCCCGCGTCGGTGAAGGCGTCGGCCCACGGCGACGGCGCGAGGAAGTCCTGTCCGTACCAGTCCCGCCGTGCCTTGACGAAGGCGACCCAGGGGTGGTGAGCGTGGCACAGGACAATGTTCTCGCCCTCGCGTCCGACGACCGTTGCGGTGTGGAAGGTCCGGGGGTACACCTGTTCCTCCACCTCACCTACTTTGCCTCCAGTAACGTGGGCAGCGGCATACAGAGCGGCGCGGAACGCCGACAGGTCAGTCTCGGGAAGCGGGCCGTCCTTGGGCCAGTAGAAACCCGTCGCTCCCCGCGGCAGCGCGAAGCCGTCGTTCCCTTCATTGACCATGCCGCTCATTCTGCCTGGCGCGAGGCACATCAGTGTTCAGAGGTGTTGAGCTGCCGGTTCATGCTGCGCGTCGCGGTTTGGTGCCCACCTTGTGGTGTGCGGGGCGGGCGAACGCTTCGCCTGTGGCGAGCACTCTGCCCACGTCATAGCGGGTGGCCGGACGTCGGTTCTTCGAACCCGGCGGCCTGCCGGGCCCGGGACGGGAGGGTTTCGGTGCACCGGCCGGTGAGCCGGCCTTCGTGCGCAGGTTTCTGAACCCTCTGCGGACGCGGGCGGGTGTCAGCTTGTTCGGCTCCGTCGGCTTCTCCCAGGGCCTGCGGAGGTCGGTGGCCAGCGGGCGTGCGAGCCGGAGCTGGGCATAGGCGGCGATCACGAGCCAGGTCCATCGATCGGCCGCTTCCGAGCTGCGAAGCCGGGGCTTGGTCCAGCCGAGGGTCTGCTTGAACAGGCGAAATGTGTGCTCGATGTCGAAGCGGCGGAGGAAGGACTGCCAGCAGCGGTCGACGTCCGCTTCGGTGGCGCCGGTGCGCGACCACCACAGCCAGACGGGCTTGTTGACCCCGCCGCTGGGCAGCTTCTGAACGACCAGGCGGATGACGGTGCCCTCGATGATGGGCAGCGGCCCGTCATGGGCGAGTCAGGCGGCCCGTCGGGTCAGCCGCGGGTGCAGCCGGTCCCACGCCTGCGCGGCCGCCTTCCCGTAGAGCCGGGTGTCCGTGACCGTCACGGCCTGCTCGGTGCCCCAGGTTGCGGGGTCGCCGAAGACGAACTCGCCACCGTGCTTGGGCGGCCGGCCGCCCTTGGGGTTGGCCAGGTGGAACTCTTCACGGGAGGGCGTCGGACGCCGCATCATGCGATCGGACCGGAGCCGGCCGAGGATCTCGACGGGCAGGCCATCCAGCAGGTGGGCGATGCGAGGGGCGTCGTATCCGGCGTCCAGCACGACCAGGACCTCCGGGTCTCCCGGATTCCACTGGCCGGCGGCGACCAGCCGCTCGACGACCTCACGGATCTGCACGGTGGTCACCGCGGCGACGTCAGCGCCGGGCTCCAGGCGGACCGCGTCCAGCACCGCCGTCCAGGACGTGCGGCCGGTCTCCAGCGCGGCCACCACCGAGTACGGCCAGCCGGGCACCATCTGATGCTTGCCCTCACCCCGCCCGAAGGTGTGGCAAAAGGCCCGGTCAGCACACGTGTTGCCGTCCGGACGCAGCCACGGAGAGACATCCACCGCCAGCACGAGCCGACCGTCCGCCGCCCGCGGCAACGGCACCCCAGCCAGGGCACGACGCAGCCGGGCCACGTCGATCCGGCCCTGGTTGAGCCCGGCGTACAGAGCCCCGTGCCCACGGCGGTGCTCGGGCGCGAGCGCGAGATCAACCAGCGTCCGCACCGGCCCGTCCGTGCACAGCAGCGCGTCGCACAACTCGAACAACGCGTCGCCCCGCGCGGTCAGACACGGAGCCTTTTCCAACCTCATGCCGAGGCGTGATGAAGGACGAGGACGGCCTGGACGATCGCGGTGATGCGGTTGGTGCTGCAGCGGAGCTTTCGTAGGAGGCGCCAGCCCTTCAGCGTGGCCATGGCC
>NZ_JAPJDM010000057.1:0-11967 GCF_026242095.1 Streptomyces sp. NEAU-W12 | reverse complement strand
CGTCTTTCGGTGAGTCATGCCTTCCACTCGCCGTTGATGGAGCCGATGCTGGCGGAGTTCCGTCGGGTCGCCGAGAGCCTCACCTACGCCGTGCCGGCCATCCCGGTCGTGTCCAACGTGACCGGTGAGGTCGCGGACCCCGCCCTGCTGTGTTCGGCGGAGTACTGGGTGCGTCATGTCCGGGGCACGGTGCGTTTCGCCGACGGTGTGCGCGCGCTGGCCGGTGCCGGTGTGAACGCGTTCCTGGAGCTGGGTCCCGACGGTGTCCTGACCGGGATGGCCGCGCGGGTGCTCGACGGCGCCACCGACACCGTGTCCGCGGCCGCCCTGCGCAAGGACCGCCCCGAGGAGACCGCGCTGCTCACCGCGCTGGCCCGGCTCCACGTCACCGGCGTGGACATCGACTGGGACGCCTGGTTCCGCGGGACCGGCGCCCAGCGTGTCGAACTGCCCACCTACGCCTTCCAGCGCGAGCACTACTGGCCCGAACCGGCCGCCGCGCCCGGCTCGGGAGCCGGGCAGGACCCGGTGGACGCCGCCTTCTGGGCCGCAGTGGAACGCGAGGACCTTCAGGCGCTGTCCGCCACGCTGGACCTGGACGACACCGTCCTGTCGGACGTGCTGCCCGCGCTCTCCTCGTGGCGCCGCGGGCTCAACGAGCGGTCCCTGGTGGACGGCTGGCGTTACCGGGTGAGCTGGCGTCCGCTGACCGCCTCCGACACCGCCACCGCCACCACCGCCCCAGGCTCCTCGATGGCCGAGGGCCCCTGGCTCGTGCTGATTCCGGCCGTGCTCGACGGTGACCCGTGGGCCGAGGCCGTCGTCGGTGCCCTCGGCGCCGACGCGGTGCGCGTGGTCTGCGCTCCGGACGACGCCGCTCTCGCCGCACGTCTGGCGGAGGCCGCCGACGGTACCGAGTACGCCGGTGTGGTCTCCCTGTTCGCCGCCGTGGCGGCGAACGGCGGCGCCGACCGCGCCCTGCTGTCCGGTGGTGCCTGGCCCGACGCCCTGCTGGACGCCCTGGACGACGCCGGGATCGCCGGCCGCCTGTGGGCCGTCACCCGGGGTGCCGTCTCCGTGGGCCGTTCCGACGCCGGTGCGGACCCCGTGCAGGCGGCGGTCTGGGGCCTCGGCCGGGTCACCGCCCTGGAGCGGCCCGACCGGTGGGGCGGTCTCGTCGACCTCGACCACGTGGCCGACGCCCGCACCGCCGAGCGTCTGCGGGCCGTCCTGACCGCGACCGGACCCGACGCCGAGGACCAGGTCGCGCTGCGCGCCTCCGGCGCCTACGGCCGGCGCCTGGTCCGGGCGGCGGCACAGCGCCCGGACGCCCCGTGGCGGCCCACCGGCACCGTGCTGGTCACCGGCGGCCCCGAGGGCTTCGCCGGCCACGTCGCCCGCTGGTTGGCCGGGAACGGCGCCACCGGAGTGCTGCTGGCCGTCCGCGGCGAGGCCGACGCCGACGCGCTCGACGCCCTGCGTGCCGAACTCGCCGAGCTGGAGACCGACTTCACGGTGGTCGCGCACGACCCCGCGGACCCCTCCGCGCTCACCGCGGCGGTGGACGCCCTGCCCGAGGGCCGTCCGCTCACCGCCGTGATCCACACCGGCGACGACGGCGTCCCCGCCGAAGGCGCCGGTGCCCCCGGCGCGGACGCCCTCCTCGCCGCCGTACGCCGGGACCTCGACGCGCTGGACGCGGCCACCGGGGACCGGAGCCTGGACGCCTTCGTCGTCTTCGGCTCCATCTCCGGAGTCTGGGGCGTCAGCGGTCAGGGAGCCGGTGCCGCAGCGGGCGCCTACCTGGACACCGTCGCCCAGGAACGCCGGACACGCGGTGGCAACGCGGTCGCCGTCTCCTGGGGGGCCTGGGCCGGCGCCGGCCCGGACGGGCTCGCCGCCCACCTGCGCGCCAACGGCCTGCCCGCCATGGACCCGCACCGGGCCCTGACCGTGCTCGGCGCGGTCGTCGGCGACGCCGTCGCCGACCCGTCGGCACCGGCCTCGGTGACCGTCGCCGATGTACTGTGGGACCGCTTCGCACCCGCCTTCACCCGCACCCGGCCCGGCCGCCTGTTCACCGAACTGCCCGAGGTGCGGCGCGCGCCGGCCGCGGCCGGCGGCGACCGCGCGGACGCGGGCACCGCCGACACGCTGCGCACCCGGCTGCGGCAGCTGGACGAGCGGGACCGGCTCCCGTACGCGCTGGACCTGGTCCGTACCGAGGTCGCCTCGGTGCTCGGCCACGCGGGCGCCGACGCCGTACCCGCCGACCAGGCCTTCAAGGACCTCGGGTTCGACTCGCTGACCGCCGTCGACCTGCGCAACCAGCTCGCCGCCGCGACCGGACTCACCCTGCCCGCCACCCTGGTCTTCGACTACCCGACGCCCACCGCGCTCGCCGCCCACCTGCTGACCGGGCTCCTCGGCGAGGACACCGGCCCGGCCGCCCCGGCCGCGTACGGGACGGACGCCGGGGCGGCCGACGACCCGATCGTCATCGTCGGCATGAGCTGCCGCTACCCGGGCGGAGTGCGTTCGCCCGAGGACCTGTGGGATCTGGCCGTAGCCGGCACCGACGCCATCGGCGCCTTCCCCACCGACCGCGGCTGGGACCTGGACCGGCTCCTGAACGGGGACCGGGACGGCCGGGGCCGCAGCGTCACCCGCCACGGCGGATTCCTGTACGACGTCGCCGACTTCGACCCCGACTTCTTCGGCATCTCCCCGCGTGAGGCCCTGGTCATCGACCCGCAGCAGCGGATCGTGCTGGAGGCCGCCTGGGAGGCCCTGGAACGGGCCGGCATCGACCCGGCCGGGCTGCGCGGCGGTGACACCGGCGTCTTCGTCGGCGGCGGCAGCGGCGACTACCGTCCCGCCATCGGCCAGGTCGGCCACGTCGAAACCGCCCAGTCGGCGAGTCTGCTCTCCGGCCGCCTGTCCTACACCCTCGGCCTGGAAGGGCCCTCGGTCAGCGTCGACACGGCCTGCTCGTCGTCGCTGGTCGCGCTGCACCTCGCGGCGCAGGCCCTGCGCAACGGCGAGTGCTCCGTCGCCCTCGCGGGCGGTGTCACCGTGATGTCGACCCCGGTCGGCTTCGTCGAGTTCGGCGAGATGGGCGCCCTGTCACCGGACGGCCGCTGCAAGGCCTTCTCCGACGACGCCGACGGCACCGCGTGGGCCGAGGGCGTGGGCATGCTCGTCGTCGAGCGGCTCTCCGACGCCCGCCGCAACGGACACCAGGTCCTGGCCGTGCTGCGCGGTTCCGCCGTCAACCAGGACGGCGCCTCCAACGGCCTCACCGCCCCCAACGGCCCCTCCCAGCAGCGCGTCATCCGCAAGGCGCTGACCGCCGCGGGCCTCACCGCCCACGACGTGGACGCCGTCGAGGCGCACGGCACCGGCACCGCGCTCGGCGATCCGATCGAGGCGCAGGCCCTGCACGCCACCTACGGCCAGGACCGCGACCCGCAGCGGCCGCTGCTGCTCGGCTCACTGAAGTCCAATCTCGGCCACACCCAGGCAGCCTCCGGTGTCGCCGGCGTCATCAAGATGGTCATGGCGATGCGCCATGGCACCCTGCCGAAGACCCTGCACGTCGGCACACCGTCCTCGCACGTCGCCTGGGACCCGGACGCCGTACGGCTGCTGACCGAGGAAACCGCCTGGCCCGAGACCGGGCGTCCGCGCCGCGCGGGCGTGTCCTCCTTCGGCGCCAGTGGCACCAACGCCCACGTCGTCCTGGAACAACCCACGGCCGACGCCGACGCCGACGGCACCGCGCCCGTCCCGTCCGCCGAGGCGGCGACCGCCGGACCGCTGCCCGTGGCCCTGTCCGCCGTCACCCGGGACGCCCTGGCCGACCAGGCGGACCGCCTGCGCACCCGGCTCACCGACGGCGCGGACCCGGACGCCGCGCGCCGCACCGACTCGGTCGCCGACCTGGCGCTGTCCCTCGGCACCACCCGCTCGGCGTTCGAGCACCGCGCCGTGCTCGTCGCCGCCGACCGGGTCGAACTCGTCGACGCGCTCACCGCGCTCGCCGAGGACCGGACCGTACCGAACGTCCTGCGGGGCCGCGCCGCCCCCGGTGGCCGGACCGCGTTCCTCTTCCCCGGCCAGGGCTCCCAGCGGCCCGGCGCCGGCCGTGGACTGTACGCCCGGTACCCGGTGTTCGCCGAGGCCCTGGACGCCGTCGCGGCCTGCCTCGACCCGGAGCTCGACCGGCCGCTGCGCGAGGTGATGTTCGCGCATGAGGGCACGCCCGAGGCGGCCCTGCTGGACACCACCGGCTACACCCAGCCCGCGCTGTTCGCCCTCGGAGTCGCCCTGTACCGGCTGGTCGAGTCCTGGGGCGTCCGCCCGGACCTGCTGGCCGGGCACTCCGTCGGCGAGATCGCCGCCGCCCACGTCGCCGGGGTGTTCACCCTGGAGGACGCCTGCACGGTCGTCGCCGCCCGCGCCCGCCTGATGCAGGCCCTCCCGGCCGGCGGCGCCATGATCGCCGTACGGGCGAGCGAGGAGGAGGTCGCCACACGGCTCGGAGACCGGATGTCACTGGCCGCCGTCAACGGCCCCGACGCGGTCGTGATCTCCGGCGACGAGGACGCGGTCACCGCCCTCGCCGAGGAGTTCACCGCACTCGGCCGGAAGACTAGGCGTTTGCGGGTGAGTCATGCGTTTCACTCCCTGCACATGGACGCCATGCTTCAGGACTTCGGACGGGCCACCCGGAGCGTTTCGTACACCTCGCCCACGCTGCCCCTGGTGTCGAACCTCACCGGGGAGACGGCCGCACCGGAGCGGGTGTGCGACCCCGGGTACTGGGTCGACCACGTGCGCCGCGCCGTCCGGTTCGGCGACGGCGTACGCACCCTCGCCGCCCGCGGCGCCACCCGCTACCTGGAGCTGGGGCCCGACGGCGTGCTCTGCTCCCTGGCGCAGGACACCTTCGACGCCCTCGCCGACGACAACCGCCCGGCCCCGGCCGCCGTACCGGCGCTGCGCACCGGACGCGACGAGGAGCGTTCCCTGATCGGCGCGGTGGCCCGGCTGCACGCCGCCGGCCAGCCCCTGGACTGGTCCGCGCTGCTCGACGGCACCGGCGCCCGCCGCGTCGACCTGCCGACGTACGCCTTCCGGCGCCGCCGGTTCTGGCCCGACGCCGCTCCCGCCACCCCGGACACCGCGCCGGCCGCCGACGACGGGGACGCCGCGTTCTGGTCCGCCGTCCAGGACGAGGACTTCGACGCCCTCGCCGGTGACCTGGGCGTCGACGGGGAGTCCCTGTCCCGGGTGCTGCCCGCGCTGCGGGACTGGCGCCGCAAACGCGGCGACCAGAGCACCGTGGACGGCTGGCGCCAGCGCATCGCCTGGCGCCCCCTGAACCGGGCCGCCACCACCGGCACCCCAACCGGCACCTGGCTGGCCGTGCTGCCCGCCGGACACGACGACGACCCGTGGACCACCGAGGTGCTGAGCCTCCTCGGCCCCGCGACCGTCCGCCTGGAGGCGACCGCCGCCGACCGCGCCGACCTCGCCGCCCGGCTGCGTGAACTCCAGGACGCGGGCGTCCCGTTCACCGGTGTGGTATCACTGCTCGCCCTCGCCGGGGGCCACGACCCGCAGGCCCCCGGCACCCCGCGCGGCGCCACCCTCACCACCGCCCTGCTCCAGGCGCTCGGCGACGCCGGCGTCGACGCACCGCTGTGGTGCCTCACCCGCGGCGCCGTCGCCGTCTCGCCCGGCGAACGCGTACCCGCGCCGCTCCAGGCCGCCGTGCACGGCCTCGGCCGGGTCGCGGCCCTGGAGTACCCGCACCGCTGGGGCGGCACCGTGGACCTTCCCGAAACCCTCGACGAGCGGTCCGCACAGCGGTTCACGGCCGTTCTCGCCGACCCCGAGGGCGAGGACCAGCTCGCCGTCCGGCCCGCCGCGGTCTTCGGCCGCCGACTCGCCGCCGTGCAGCCCGGCGCCCCCCGCGACTGGCAGCCCACCGGCACCGTCCTGATCACCGGCGGCACCGGCGCCCTCGGCGCCCACGTCGCCCGCCGCCTCGCCGGCGCCGGTGCCCGCCACCTGGTGCTCCTCAGCCGCAGCGGCCCCGACGCGCCCGGCACGGGCAAGCTCCGGGCCGAACTCGCCGAACTCGGCGCCGAGGCCACCCTCACCGCCTGCGACACGGCCGACCGGGCCGCCCTGGCCGCCGTCCTCGCGGACATCCCCGGCCACGCGCCCCTCACCGGTGTCGTGCACACCGCGGGCGTCCTCGACGACGGCGTGCTCGACAGCCTGACCCCCGAGCGGTTCGAAGCGGTCTTCCACGCCAAGGTCACCGGCGCGCTCCTGCTGGACGAGCTGACCCGGGACCACGACCTGGACGTCTTCGCCCTGTTCTCCTCCGCGTCCGCCGCGGTCGGCAACCCCGGCCAGGGCAACTACGCGGCGGCCAACGCGGTCCTCGACGCCCTCGCCGAACGCCGCCGTGCCGACGGCCTGCC
This sequence comes from Streptomyces sp. NEAU-W12, assembly GCF_026242095.1. Lineage (NCBI taxonomy): Bacteria > Bacillati > Actinomycetota > Actinomycetes > Kitasatosporales > Streptomycetaceae > Streptomyces > Streptomyces sp. NEAU-W12. The sequence goes on along the minus strand of NZ_JAPJDM010000057.1, from coordinate 5,467 downwards.
CGCCACCTCCGTCGCCTACGGCGCCTGGGGCGGCGACGGCATGGCCGGCGACGACCGCGCCACCGCCCTCGCCCGGCGCACCGGCATCCGGCCGCTCGACCCGGACCTCGCGGTCCTGGCACTGCGCCAGACCGTCACCGGCGGCGACCCCGTCGCGGTCGTCGCCGACGTCGACCCGGAGCGGTTCGTGCGCGCCTTCACCACCGTGCGGCCCAGCAGCCTCCTCGCGGAGATGCCCGCGTACGCCGCTCTCACCGCCGCGAACACGGCCGGGCGCGACGCCGAACGCGCCGCGCCCGGACTGCGCGACCGGCTGGCCCGGCTGCCCGGCAACCGGCGCCTGCAGACCGTGCTCACCCTGGTACGGGAACGCGCCGCCGACGTCCTCGGCCACACCGGAACCGACCTGGTCGGCCCCGACCGGGCCTTCCGCGACCTCGGCTTCGACTCACTCGGCGCCGTCGAGCTGCGCAACCAGCTCGGCGCCGCCACCGGACTCACCCTGTCCGCCACCCTCGTCTTCGACCACCCCACCCCCGCCGCCCTCGCCGAGCACGTCCTCGGCGAACTGCTGCCCGGCGACACACCGGGCGGTGAGACCACCGACGAGAACGCGCTGCGCGCCGTCCTCGCCTCGGTCTCCCTCGACCGGCTGCGCGAGCTCGGCGTCCTGGAACCGCTCCTGAAGCTCGCCGGGCGGATTCCGGCAGCGGCCGGGGCGCAGGCGGAGGGCACCGGCGCCGAGGACGTCTCCGACGCGTCCATCGACGCCATGGAGGTCGACGACCTGGTGCAGGCGGCACTCAACGGCAATCTTGACGACCAGCGGGACTGACGGAGCGACCATGACCACGCCCAGCGAAAAAGTTGTCGAAGCTCTCCGGGCCTCGCTCAAGGAGACCGAACGGCTGCGGCGGCAGAACCGGGAACTCGCGGCAGCCGCCGCGGAGCCCGTCGCCGTCGTCGCGATGAGCTGCCGCTATCCCGGAGGCATCTCCTCCCCCGAGGACCTGTGGCGGCTCGTCGAAACCGGCACCGACGCCATTTCGGGCTTTCCCACCGACCGCGGCTGGGACCTCGACGCCCTGCGCGACGCCGGCACGGACGCGCGCGGCCACTCCGTCAGCCAGCAGGGCGGATTCCTCGACGGTGTCGCCGACTTCGACGCAGCCTTCTTCGGGATCTCACCCCGCGAGGCCGTCTCCATGGACCCGCAGCAGCGCCTGCTGCTGGAGACGTCCTGGGAGGCCCTGGAACGGGCCGGCATCGATCCGCAGAGCCTGCGCGGCAGCGCCACCGGCGTCTTCGTCGGCACCAACGGACAGGACTACGCCTACCTGCTGGTCCGCTCCCTGGCCGACGCCACCGGTGACATCGGCACCGGCATCGCCGCCAGCGCCACCTCCGGCCGCCTGTCCTACACCCTCGGCCTGGAGGGCCCGGCGGTCACCGTCGACACCGCCTGCTCCTCCTCCCTGGTCGCCCTGCACGCCGCCGCCCACGCCCTGCGCGCGGGGGAGTGCGGCCTCGCCCTCGCGGGCGGCGTCAACGTCATGTCCGCGCCCGGCTCCCTGATGGAGTTCAGCCGCCAGGGCGGCCTGGCCGGCGACGGCCGCTGCAAGGCCTTCTCCGACGACGCCGACGGCACCGGCTGGTCCGAGGGCGTCGGCATGCTCCTGCTGGAACGCCTCTCCGACGCCCGCCGCAACGGCCACCCCGTGCTCGCCGTGATCCGCGGCTCCGCCGTCAACCAGGACGGCGCCTCCAACGGCTTCACCGCCCCCAACGGCCCCTCCCAGCAGCGCGTCATCCAGCGCGCCCTGCAGTCCGCCGGCCTGACCACCGCCGACATCGACGCCGTCGAGGCCCACGGCACCGGAACCCCCCTCGGCGACCCCATCGAGGCGCAGGCCCTCCTCGCCACCTACGGCCAGGGCCGCGACCCCGAACGTCCCCTGCTGCTCGGCTCGATCAAGTCGAACATCGGCCACGCCCAGGCCGCCGCCGGTGTCGCCGGCGTCATCAAGATGGTCATGGCCATGCGCCACGGCGTCCTGCCGCCCACCCTGCACGCGGACCGGCCGTCCCGGCACGTCGACTGGAGCGCGGGCGCCGTCCGGCTCCTGGGCGAGCGCGCCCCCTGGCCGGAGACCGGCCGTCCCCGCCGGGCCGGCGTGTCCTCGTTCGGCATCAGCGGCACCAACGCCCACGTCCTGCTGGAGCAGGCCGAGCCGGCCCCGCAGCCCGAAGAGCCCGCCGTCCCGTCCCTCACCCCGGCGGTCGTGCCGTGGCCGGTCTCCGCCAAGACCGAGGACGCCCTGCGGGACCGGCTCGCCCAGATCACCGCACCCACCGACGCCAGCGCGCTCGACACCGGCTACTCCCTCGCCACCGGCCGCTCGGTCTTCGAACACCGGGCCGTGCTGCTCACCGGCGCCGACGGCGTACCCGCCGAGGTGGCCCGCGGCCGGGCCACGGAGCGGTCACTGGCCGTCCTGTTCTCCGGCCAGGGCTCCCAGCGGCCCGGCATGGGCCGTGAACTGTACGCCCGCTTCCCGGTGTTCGCCGAAGCCCTCGACGCCGTACTGCACCGGCTCGACCGCGAACTCGACCGGCCGCTGCGCGACATCGTCTTCGCCGGACGCCGCACTCCCGAGGCGGAACTCCTCGACACCACCGGCTACACCCAGCCCGCGCTGTTCGCCCTCGAGGTCGCGCTCTACCGGCTCGTCGAGTCGTGGGGCGTGACACCGGAGTTCGTCGGAGGCCACTCGGTCGGCGAGATCGCCGCCGCCCACGTGGCGGGCGTCCTGTCCCTGGACGACGCCTGCACCCTGGTCGCCGCCCGCGCCCGGCTGATGCAGGACCTCCCGGCCGGCGGCGCCATGATGGCCCTCCAGGCGACCGAGGAGGAGATCACCCGCAAGCTGACCGGCGGCGTGTCGGTGGCCGCGGTCAACGGCCCGGATGCCGTGGTCGTCGCCGGCGTGGAGGCCGAAGTCCTCCCGCTCGCCGCCGAGTTCGCAGCTCAAGGACGCAAGACGCAGCGTCTTCCGGTGAGTCACGCCTTCCACTCGCCGCTGATGGAGCCGATGCTCGACGCCTTCCGCGACGTCGCGGAGGCACTGGCCTACCACGAGCCGCTCGTCCCGGTCGTCTCCAACCTGACCGGTGAGATCGCCGGCCCGGAGCTGCTGTGCTCGGCGGACTACTGGGTGCGCCACGTACGGGAAGCCGTGCGCTTCGCCGACGGCGTGCGCGCCCTGGCCGACGCCGGCGCCGACGCCTTCCTGGAACTGGGTCCCGACGGCGTCCTCACCGGGATGGCCGCGCAGGTGCTCGACGGCGCCACCGACACCGTGTCCGCGGCCGCCCTGCGCAAGGACCGCGCCGAGGAACGCGCCCTGCTCACCGCGCTGTCCCGGCTCCACGTCGCGGGCGTGCGCGTCGACTGGGCCCGCTGCTTCGACGGGACCGGCGCGCGCCGCACCGACCTGCCCACCTACCCGTGGCAGCACGAACGGTACTGGCCCGTCCTGATGGCCGCCGCCGGCGACGTGTCGGCCGCCGGCCTCGTCTCCGCCGAACACCCCCTGCTGGGCGCCGCGGTCTCCCTCGCGGGCCTCGACGGGGTCCTGTTCACCGGACGCCTCTCGGCGCAGACCCACCCCTGGCTGATGGACCACACGGTCGGCGGCGTCGTCGCCTTCCCGGCCACCGGCTTCCTGGAACTCGCCGTCCGCGCCGGCGACCAGGTCGGCTGCGACCGCATCGACGAACTCACCCTCGCCAAGCCGCTCATCCTCACCGAGAACGCCGCCGCCGTCGTCCAGGTGTGGGTCGGCGCCCCGGACGAGAACGGCGCCCGCAAGGTCACCGTCTACTCGCAGACCGTGGACGACCCGGAGCAGCGCTGGACCGAGCACGCCAACGGTGTCCTCACCACCGGCGAACGCACCACCGCCTTCGACGCGAGCGTCTGGCCCCCGCGCGGCGCCGTCGCCGCCGATCTCGAGGGCTTCTACGAACGCACCGAGTACGGACCCGTCTTCCAGGGGCTGCGCGCCGTCTGGCGGCGCGGCGACGAGGCGTTCGTCGAGGTCGCCCTGCCGAGCCAGGTCGACGACGCCGAGTACTACGGCATGCATCCGGCCCTGCTCGACGCCGCCGTGCAGTCCGTCGGCTTCGTCGGCCTCGGTGACGGCAAGAAGCTGCTGCCGTTCTCCTGGTCCGGGGTGTCCCTGCACGCGGGCGGCGCCTCCGTGGTCCGCGTCCGTGTCGCCCGCGTCGGCGAGGACTCCGTCTCCATCGCCGCGGTCGACGTCGAGGGCGCGCCCGTGCTGTCCGCCGAGTCGCTGATCCTGCGCGTCCCCTCGGCCATCCAGGCGCCCGCGCTGCGCACCAGCGAACAGGACGGCCTGCTCCGCCTCCAGTGGACCCCCGCCACCGACACCGGCACCGACACGGACGTCCGCTGCGCCGTCCTCGGCACCGGCACGGGACTGCCGGGCACCACCGTCACCACCCTCGCCGACAGCCTGGCCGCCTCCCCGCAGCCCGAGCTCGTCCTGGCACCGCTGGACGGCGGAGGCGGCGAACTGCCCGCCGCCGCCCACACCCTCACCGCCCGCGCCCTCGACCTGGTGCGCGAGTGGCTGGAGCTGAACCCCTCCGGGCCGTCCCGGCTGGTGTTCGTCACACGCGGCGCCGTCGCCGCCGCCACTGGCGAACGGGTGCGCGATCTCGCCGCTGCCGCCGCCTGGGGCCTGGTCCGCAGCGCCGAGGCCGAGAACCCGGGCCGCTTCGCCCTGCTCGACCTCGACACGGACACCACGGGCGCCGATGCCGGCACGCTCCTGGGACGCCTGCCCGCCCTGCTGGCCGGGGGCGACACCCAGTTCGTGGTCCGTGACGACACCGTACGCGTCGCCCGGCTCGCCCGGCTGACCAGCGGCGCGAGCCTGCTCCCGGTCACCGGACTGCCCTGGCGGCTGGACAGCGACGACCGCGGCACCCTGGATGCCCTTACTCTCGTCCCCTCCCCGGAGGTGCTGCAGGCGCCGGAGGGCCGGCAGGTGCGCCTCGAAGTGCGGGCGGCCGGGCTGAACTTCCGTGACGTGATGAACGCGCTCGGCATGTACCCCGGTGAGGCCGGTCTCCTGGGCGCCGAGGCGGTCGGTGTGGTGGCCGGGACCGGCCCCGAGGTCACCGGGCTGCGGCCCGGCGACCGGGTGATGGGCATGGTGCCCGGTGGTCTGGGCACCGATGTCCTGATCGACGAGCGGTTCCTGGTCCATGTCCCCGACGGGTGGACGGACGAGCAGGCGGCGTCGATGCCGTTGGTGTTCCTGACCGCTCTGTACGCGTTCCGTGATCTGGCGGGTGTGCGGGCGGGGGAGTCGGTGCTGGTGCATGCCGGTGCGGGCGGTGTGGGTATGGCGGCGGTGCAGTTGGCGCGGCATCTGGG
>NZ_JAPJDM010000056.1:0-12305 GCF_026242095.1 Streptomyces sp. NEAU-W12 | reverse complement strand
AGCCGGATGTACCGCACGGGTGACGTCGTCCGTTGGAACAGGGACGGTCATTTGGTGTTCGTCGGTCGGGCGGATGATCAGGTCAAGTTGCGTGGTTTCCGTATCGAGTTGGGCGAGATCGAGGCCGTCGCGGTGGAGCTTCCGTCCGTCGCGCAGGCCGTCGCGATGGTCCGGGAAGACCGCCCGGGGGATCGACGCCTGGTCCTCTACGCGAAGTCTGCGGCCGATCAGAGCCCGGCCGATGTACGTCGCCATCTCCAGTCGAAACTGCCGGACTACATGGTGCCGTCGGTGGTGGTGGCGCTGGATTCGGTGCCGTTGACGCCGAACGGGAAGGTGGATCGCAAGGCGCTTCCGGTTCCGGACCGGGAGGGTGCGTCCGGCGGTTCGCGGGTCCCCGGTGATCCGCGCGAGGAGCTGATGTGCGGCCTCTTCGCCGAGGTGCTCGGCCTTGAGTCCGTGGGCGTGGACGACGGGTTCTTCGTCCTGGGTGGGCATTCGCTGCTGGCGACACGCCTGGTGGCGCGGGTGCGGTCCGTCCTCGGGGTCGAGGTCCGGATTCGGGATGTGTTCGAGAACGCGACCCCCTCGGCGCTCGTACGTGTGCTGGAGGAGCGGGCGGGACGCGTACGCCCCGCGGTGGCCGCGGCGAACCGCCCGGAGTGGGTCCCGGTGTCGTTCGCGCAGCAACGCCTCTGGTTCCTCCACCAGTTGGAGGGACCCAGCCCCACCTACAACATCCCGCTGCCCCTGCGTCTGTCCGGCCCCCTGGACGTCACCGCTCTGCGGGCCGCCCTGGGCGACGTCGTCACGCGGCACGAGAGCCTGCGCACCGTGTTCGCCGAGGGTGAGGCGGGCGCGTCCCAAGTCGTACGGGGCTTCGTCGTACCGGAGTTGGCCGTACGGGACGTCGACGATGCGTCCCTGGACGCCGAGGTCCTGAAGGTCGCGCGGTACGCCTTCGACCTCGCCGCCGAGATCCCCGTCCGTGCCGAACTGCTGCGCGTGGCCGCCGAGGAGCACATCCTCGTCGTCGTGGTGCACCACATCGCGGCCGACGGCGGCTCCCTGGGCCCGCTGGCGCGCGACCTGACGCGCGCCTACGCGGCACGCGTCGACGGGCGGGCCCCTGGGTGGGCCGAACTCCCCGTGCAGTACGCGGACTATGCACTCTGGCAGCGCGACGTACTGGGCTCGGAGGACGACCCGGAGAGCCTGGTCGCCGCGCAACTGGCCTACTGGCGTGTCCAGTTGACCGAGCTGCCGGAGGAGCTGAGACTCCCGGCCGACCGTCCCCGTCGCGCCGCCGCCTCGCACCGGGGCGCCCGGGTGACGTTCGAGATACCAGCCGAAGTGAGCGACCGTGTACGAGAGTTGGCGCGGTCGCAGGGGTGCAGCATGTTCATGGTGCTGCACGCCGCCGTGGCGTCGCTGCTGTCGCGTTTCGGTGCGGGCGAGGATGTGCCGATCGGTTCGCCGATCGCGGGCCGTACGGACGAGAGCCTGGCCGACCTGGTGGGCCTGTTCGTCAACACCCTCGTGCTGCGCACCGACCTCTCGGGCGACCCGACGTTCGCCGAGCTGCTGGCGCGGGTGCGGGATACGGACCTGGCGGCGTACCAGCACCAGGACGTGCCCTTCGAGCGCCTGGTCGAGGCGCTGAACCCGGCCCGCTCCCTCGCCCGGCACCCCCTCTTCCAGACCCTCCTCACTTATAACACCCATGCGCAGACACAGGAGGTGATGGACGGTGCCGCGGGCTCGACGACCGTCTCCGCGTATCCGTTCGCCGCCGACACGGCACGCATGGACCTCGCGTTCACGTTCACCGAACGCCCCGGCGGCGACGGCATTACCGGCCTGCTGAACTACGCCACCGACCTGTTCGAGGAGGAGACCGCCGCCCGGCTGGTCTCGGCGCTGCACCTGCTGCTCGGCGCGGTCGTCACCGACCCGCACCTGCCGGTGTCCCGCGTCCCGGTCCTCCCGCAGGACGAGGTCAAGCAGATCGTCCAGGGCTGGAACGATACCGGCGGTACGGCGGCCACGCGGCTGACCGTCGTCGAACGGTTCGAGCGGCAGGCGGCCGCCACCCCCGACGCGGTCGCCGTCGCCTCGGGCGCCGACGGGATCAGCTACGCCGAGCTCAACGCGCGGGCCAACCGGCTCGCCCGTGTCCTGGCCGAACGCGGCGTCGGCACCGAGACGTTCGTCGGCGTGCTGCTGCCGCGCGGCACGGACCTCGTCGCCGCGCTGCTCGCCGTGTGGAAGGCCGGCGGCGCCTACGTACCGGTCGACCCCGACTACCCGGCCGAGCGCGTCGCCTACATCCTCGGCGACGCGGCCCCCGCGCTCACCGTCACCACCTCCGCCCTCGTCGCCCATGTCCCGGGCACCGTCCTGGAGTTGGACAACCCGGAGACGGCCCGCGCCCTCGACGCCGCCGACCCGGCGGACCGCAGCGTCGCGGCTCCGCAGTCCGCCGCGGCGTACGCGATCTACACCTCCGGATCGACCGGCCGCCCCAAGGGCGTCGTGGTGTCGCGGCAGGGAGTGGCCGCCCACCTGGCGTTCGCGACCGGGGCGTACCCCGACATGGCGGGCGTCTCGCTGGTCGGCTCGTCGGTGGCGTTCGACCTCACCGTGACGGGCCTGTACACGCCGCTGCTGGTGGGCGGCTGTGTCTGGCTGGGCGAGTGGGACGCCGACGAACCGGTGCCGCCCGCCGTCACCGCCGCGGGCGGGACGAGCGTGGCGAAGGTGACCCCGAGCCACCTGGCCGTACTGCCGCTGATGCCGCGGCAGATGGTGCCCACCGGCACCCTCGTCGTCGGCGGCGAGGCGCTGAGCGGCGCCGTCCTCGACGGCTGGCGGGCCGACCATCCGCAGGTCACCGTCGTCAACTCGTACGGCCCGACCGAGACCGCGGTCAACTGCTGCCAGTACGTGCTGCGTCCGGGCGAGCAGGCGCCCGCCGGGGACGTGCCGATCGGCCGTCCGCTCCCGCACGCGCGGGCGTACGTGCTCGACGGCTCGCTGAGTCCGGTGCCGCCCGGTGTCGCGGGCGACCTGTACATCGCCGGCGCCGGAGTCGCACGCGGCTACCGCGGGCGCGCGGCGGCGACGGCGGAACGCTTCGTACCCGACCCGTTCGGGGAGCCCGGCACGCGGATGTACCGCACCGGCGACGTGGCGCGCTGGACCCGCGACGGCGAGCTGGTCTTCGCCGGCCGGGCCGACGACCAGGTCAAGGTCCGCGGCTTCCGCATCGAGCTCGGCGAGATCGAGACCGCGCTCGCCGCACACCCGGCGGTCGCCCGGGCCGTGGCGGTCGTGCGCGAGGACCTGCCCGGTACGCGCCAGCTCGTCGCCTACGCCGTCACCGGCGAGGACACCGGCGAGCTCCGCGGACATCTGCGCCGCCGCCTCCCCGCGTACATGGTCCCCGCGGCCGTCGTCGCGCTGACCGAGCTGCCGCTGACACCCAATGGCAAGGTCGACCGGGCCGCGCTGCCCGCGCCCGAGGGCGCCACCGCGCCGTCGCGGGCGCCGCGCGGGGAGCGCGAGGAGCTGCTGTGCGGGCTGTTCGCCGAGATCCTCGGGCTTGCGGAGGCCGGAGTCGGCGTGGACGACGGCTTCTTCGAGCTGGGCGGCGACAGCATCCTGTCGATCCAGCTCGTCTCCCGCGCCCGGCGCAACGGCGTCGGCCTGTCCGTGCGGGACGTCTTCGAGCACCAGAGCCCGGCGGCCCTCGCCGAGGTCGCGGACTGGTCGGGTCAGGGTGCCGCGGCGGACGTGGTGGACGAGCCCGTCGGCACGTTCCCGCCGCTGCCCATCGTGGCGCGCATGGTGGAACGCGGCGGCGACTGGCGCGGCTACAACCAGTCGCGCGTGGTGCGCACCCCGGCGGGCCTGACCGAACCGGCGCTGCTGCGCGGCGTGCAGACGCTGCTGGACCACCACGACGTACTCCGCTCGCGCCTCACCGCCCCGTCCGCCGACGGAAACGGTGAACAGCGCGCCCTGGAGTCCGAGGTGCTGCCCGTCGGCGCCGTACGGGCCGGGGACTGCGTCGTCCGCGTGGACGCGTTCGGCAGCGCGGGGGAGGACGAGTGGTCCGCCCTGGTGCGTACGGAGGCGGCACGGGCACGCGAGGCACTGGACCCGGCCGCCGGGGCGATGGTGCGGCTCGTCTGGCTCGACGCCGGTCAACTGCGCGCCGGAGCACTGGTGTTCGTGGCGCACCACCTCGTCGTGGACGGGGTGTCCTGGCGGGTGCTGCTGCCCGACCTGGCCGAGGCGGCCGGGCCGGGGGATACGGCCCTGGCGCCCGTCGGCACGTCGGTGCGCCGCTGGTCGACGGAGCTCGCGGCACAGGCCGCGTCCCCGGAGCGGTTGGCGGAGCTGCCCTGGTGGGAGTCGGTGCGCGACACCGCTCCGCTCGTCGGCAGCGGCGCCCTCGACCCCGTACGGGACACCCACGGCACGGCGGGGCACCGCACCACCGAGCTGCCGCCCGAGCTGACGCGGACCGTGCTGACGCGCACGGCGGGGTTGTTCAACGCCGGTGTGGACGACGTCCTGCTGACGGGCTTCGCCCTGGCGCTCTCGCGCTGGGCGGGCCGCGAGGAGCACCCCTGGGTGCTGGACCTGGAGAGCCACGGCCGCGACGAGGACCTGCTGGCCGGTGCCGAACTGTCACGCACCGTCGGGTGGTTCACCAGCCAGTACCCGGTGCGGCTGGAGGCCGGACCCGTGGCCTGGAGCGACGTCACCGCGGGCCGCGAGGCGGTCGGCGAGGCGATCAAGCGGGTCAAGGAGCAGCTGCGCGGCACCCCGGGGCGGGGCACCGGATACGGGCTGCTCCGCCACCTCAACCCCGGCACCGCCCCGATTCTGGCGGCCCATCCGCAGCCGCGGATCGGGTTCAACTACCTCGGCCGGTTCACCTCCTCCGCCACCGACGAGGCGGGCGGCGACTGGACGGTCCTGGCCGGCGGCGTCGCGGGCCAGCCCGCGACCGCGCCGCTCGCCCACGTCCTGGATGTCAACGCCGCCGCCCAGCAGGACCCCGACGGCGGCCTCGTCCTGCGCGTGAACTGGACCTGGGCGAGCCGGCTCCTGCCGGAGGCCGAGGTGGAGGCGCTGGCCGGCCTGTGGATGCAGGCCCTGGCGGGCATCGCCGCGTACACCGACGACCCGGGGGCCGGCGGACTCACCCCGGCCGACGCGGCGCTGACCTCGCTGAGCCAGGAAGAGCTGGACCTGCTCGAAGACGATTGGGAGATCTGAGCATGAGCACGCAGAAGCGCGGCATCGAGGGCGTGTTCCCGCTGTCCCCCCTCCAGGAGGGCATCCTCTTCCACAGTGCGTACGACGAGCGCGAACTCGACGTCTACACCGTGCAGATCGTCTTCGACCTCGAGGGCGCGGTGGACCGGGACGCACTGCACGCCGCGGCGTCGGCACTGCTGCGCCGCCACCCGAACCTGCGCGCCGCGTTCCGCTACGAGGGGCTGTCGCAGCCGGTGCAGGCGGTGGCGCGGACGGTGGAGACGCCGTGGCGCGACGAGGACGTCTCGGCCGCCGCCGACCCGGAGTCCGCCGCCGCGGCCCTCGTCGAGGAGGACCGCTGGACGCGCTTCGACCTGCGCCGCCCGCCGCTGGTCCGCTTCCTGCTGATACGCCGGGGCGAGGGCCGCTTCCGCTTCGTCCTGACCCACCACCACATCCTCTGGGACGGCTGGTCCACCCCGGTCCTGCTGCGCGAGCTGATGACGCTCTACCGGCAGGGCGGCGACGACCGCGGCCTGCCGCGCGTACCTCCGTACCAGGACTACCTGCGGTGGCTCTCCCAGCGGGACCGGGACGCCTCCGAACGCGCCTGGCGCGAGGCGCTGGACGGCCTGGACGGGCCCACGCTCATCGCTCCCGGAACGCGCCCCGTACGGGTGCCCGAGCAGGTCCGCGCGACCGTGGACCGTGAGACCACCGCCGCCCTCACCCTGCGGGCACGCGAGTGGGGCGTCACCCTGAACACGGTGGTACAGGCCGCCTGGGCGCTCGTGCTGTCCTGGACGACCGGACGCTCCGACGTCGTCTTCGGCGCCACCGTCTCCGGCCGCCCCGCCGAACTTCCGGGCGTGGAACGGATGGTGGGCCTCCTCCTCAACACCGTGCCCGTACGGGTCGCGGTCGACGCCCGCGCCTCCCTGCGCGAGCTGGCGGTACGCCTCCAGCGGGAGCAGTCGGCCCTGGTGGAGCACCAGTACGTCAGCCTCGCCGAGATCCAGCGCTGGGCCGGGCACGGCGAACTCTTCGACACTGCCACGGTCTTCGAGAACTACCCGGTCAGCGCCGAGGGCATGGCGGACGGTTCCGGCGAGGAGCTCCCCGTGAAGGTGAACGGGGCCGGTGTGCGCGACGCGACGCACTACGCGCTCGCCCTGATCATCGAGCCGGCCGACGCACTCGGACTGCGGCTCAGCCACCGCCCGGACGCGGTCGGCACCGAACTGGCCCGCGCGACCGTACGGCGCCTGACCGCCGTGCTGTCCGCGATGGCCGCCACCCCCGACCGCGCCACCGGCTCCCTGGAACTGCTGGACGCGGCCGAACGCGACACCGTCCTGCGCCGCTGGAACGACACCGCCGCGCCGCTGCCGCCCGGCACGGTCTCCGACTGGTTCGAGCGGCAGGCCGCCGCCACGCCCGCGGCGACCGCCGTGACGGCGGGCCGGGACCAGCTGTCGTACGCCGAGCTGAACGACCGCGCGAACCGGCTCGCCCGGGTGCTGCGCGCCCGCGGCGTACGCGCCGAGTCGTTCGTCGGCGTCCTGCTGCCCCGCGGCACCGAGCTGCTGGTGACGCTGCTTGCGGTGTGGAAGGCGGGCGGCGCCTACGTTCCGCTCGACCCCGCCTACCCGGCCGACCGGCTGGCGCACGTCGTGGGCGACGCCCGGCCCGTACTGACCGTCACCACCCGCGAGTTGGCCGACCGGCTGCCCGGCGCCGCCGACCGGCTGGAGCTGGACGCGCCGGGCACGGCGGCCGAGACCGCCGCGGCGGACCCGTCCGACCCCGGCGTCGCCGTACCCGCGTACGCCGCCGCGTACGCCATCTACACCTCCGGCTCGACGGGCCGCCCCAAGGGCGTCGTCGTGCCCAGGGCGAACGTCGCCAACCTCGTGGCGTGGGCCCACCGCGAGTGGGGCGCCGAACGGCTCGCCCGGGTCGTGTGCTCCACGTCGACGAGCTTCGACGTCTCGGTCTTCGAGCTGTTCCCTCCGCTGACGTGCGGCGGCACGGTGCGGCTCGTGGACAACGCGCTGTCCCTCGCGGAGCCCGCCGTGACCGAGGGCGCCGACCTCGTCAGCGGCGTGCCCTCCGCCCTCACCCACGTCCTCACCGGCCACGACGTGCGCTGGGACGTGGGCACGGTCGTCCTGGCCGGCGAGACGTTCACCGCGGCAGCCCTGGAGACGGTCCGCGCGGCCGCGCCCGGCGCCCGCGTCTACAACTGCTACGGGCCCACCGAGGCCACCGTGTACGCGACCGTCTGGCGCGCCGGCGCCGGCGACGGCAGCCCGGACATCGGCGCGCCGCTCCCCAACACCCGTGCGTACGTGCTCGATCCGCTGCTCCGCCCGGTGCCGCCCGGCGCCGTCGGCGAGCTCTACCTCGCCGGCGCCGGTGTCGCCCGCGGCTACCTGGGCCGGGCCGCGCTCACCGCCGACCGGTTCGTCGCCGACCCGTTCGGCGACGGCGGCGCGCGCATGTACCGCACCGGCGACCTGGTGCGGTGGACCGGCGACGGCGCGCTCACCTACCTCGGCCGGGCCGACGACCAGGTCAAGGTCCGCGGCTTCCGCATCGAGCTCGGCGAGATCGAGACCCACCTCGCCCGGCACGACGACGTCGCGCAGGCGGTGGCCGCGGTCCGGGAGGACCGCGCCGACGGCCCCGAACTGATCGCCTACGCCGTACGCCGCCCCGGCCACAGCGGAGCCGACCTGCGGGAGCACCTGCGCACCCGCCTGCCCGACCACATGGTCCCGGCCGCCGTCGTCGACCTCGACGCCCTGCCGCTCAACCCGAACGGCAAGGTCGACCGCGCCGCGCTCCCCGCACCCGAACGCCGCCTCGCCGCCTCCCGTGCCCCGCGCGACCCGCGCGAGGAGATCCTGTGCGAGCTGTTCGCGGAAGTCCTCGCGCTGCCGTCCGTCGGCGTCGACGACCACTTCTTCCACCTCGGCGGGCACTCGCTGCTCGCCACCCGGCTGATCGGCCGCATCCGCACCGTCCTCCAGGCCGAACTCTCCATCAGGACCCTCTTCGACGCGCCCACGCCCGCGGGCGTCGCCCGCGCGCTCGAACACGCTGCCGACGCACGCCCCCCGCTGGTACGGGCCGTACCGCGCCCCGACCGGCTCCCGGTGTCGTACGCGCAGCAGCGGCTGTGGTTCATCCACCGCTTCGAGGGGCCGAGCCCCGCGTACAACATCCCCGTCGCCGTGCGGATGAGCGGGCCGCTGGACGTCGACGCGCTGCGCTCCGCGCTCGCCGACACCGCCGTCCGCCACGAGTCCCTGCGCACCGTGTTCACCGAGGACGACGCCGGGCCCGTCCAGGTGGTGCTCCCGCCGGGCAAGGCCGTGCCCGAGCTGACGGTGTCGCACGTCGCCGAGAACGAGCTCGACGGCGCACTGTCCGCGGCCGCCCGCCACACCTTCGACCTCGCCCACGAACCGCCCCTGCGGGCCTGGCTGCTGCGGCTGTCCGCGACGGAGTCCGTACTCCTCCTGCTGCTGCACCACATCGCCGGCGACGGCTGGTCGCTGCGGCCGCTGCTGCGGGACGTCACCGACGCCTACACCGCCCGGGCCGAGGGCCGCGAACCGGACGCGGCGCCCCTGCCCGTCCAGTACGCCGACTACACCCTGTGGCAGCAGCGGGTCCTCGGCTCCGAGGACGACGAGCACAGCCTCCTCTCGGAGCAACTGCGCTACTGGCGCGAACAGTTGGACGGCCTGCCGGAGGAGCTCCCGCTGCCGTTCGACCGCCCGCGCCCCGTGCGCGCCGACTACCGCGGCGGCAGGCTGCCCCTGGAGGTCCCCGCCGAGCTGCACGCCGGGATCGTCACCACCGCCCAGCGGCACGGATGCAGCGTCTTCATGGTCCTGCACGCCGCGCTGGCGGCGACGCTCTCCCGCTTCGGCGCGGGCACGGACGTACCCCTCGGCACGACGATCGCGGGCCGCACCGACGACGCGTCCGCCGACCTCGTCGGCTTCTTCGTCAACACCCTCGTGCTGCGCACCGACCTGTCGGGCGATCCCGCCTTCGGCGAGCTGCTGCGCCGGGTGCGCACCACCGACCTGGCCGCCTACCGGCACCAGGACGTGCCGTTCGAGAGGCTCGTGGAGGAGCTGAACCCCGCCAGGTCGGCCGCCCGGCACCCGCTCTTCCAGGCCATGCTGACCCTCGGCACCACGGGAGACGTGCACGGCGACCGGGAGTTCGCGACCCCCGGCGGGCTCACCGTGAGCCCCGAGCGGGCCGGTTCGGGCACGGCGAAGTTCGACCTGCTGCTCGCCCTCAGCGAGCGCCGCGCCGCCGACGGCGCCCCGTCCGGTCTGTCCGGCGGACTGGAGTACAGCGCGGAACTGTTCGACCCGGAGACCGCGCGGGCGCTCGCCGACGGATTCCTCCGCGTCCTCACCCAGGCCGTCGGCTCGCCCAAGCGGCGGCTCAGCCGCCTGGACGTCCTCGGCGAGCAGCGGCGCGCCGCGCTCCTGGAGAGCGGCAGCGGCGGCCCCGGCCAGACGGTGCACCGCACCCTCGCGGAGACCTTCGAGGAGCAGGTGCGCCGTACCCCGCGGCGCGAGGCGGTCGTCGACGGCGGCACCGTCCTCGGCTACGCCGAGCTGAACGCCCGCGCCAACCGGCTCGCCCGCCTCCTGCTGCGGCATGGCGTCGGGCCCGAGCACGTCGTCGGCGTCGCCACCGGCCGGGGCGCGCAGCTGCACATCGCGACGCTGGCCGTCTGGAAGGCCGGAGCCGCCTATCTGCCGCTCGACCCCGCCCAGCCCGCCGAACGCACCGCCCGCACGCTCGCCGAGGCCCGGCCGACCGTGGTCGTCACGGTCGACGCGCGGCGCGCGGACCTGCCGCCCGTACCCGGCGGCACCCTCCTCGTGCTCGACGCGCCCTCCACGGCGGGGGAGTCGGCCGCCCTGCCGGACGGCGACCTCGGCCCCGCGGACGGCGTCCGCCCCATGGCGCCGGACCACCCCGCGTACGTCCTCTACACCTCCGGCTCCACCGGCCGGCCCAAGGGCGTCGTCATGCCGGCCGGTGCCCTGCTCAACCTGGCCCACTGGCACCGCAGCGCCTTCGGCACCGAACACCCCGTCCGCACCGCACAGTTCACCGCGGCCACCTTCGACGTCTCGGTGCAGGAGGCCGTCGGCGCGCTGCTCCACGGGAACACCCTGGTCGTCGTCCCCGAGGACGTGCGCCGCGACCCGCGCGCACTGGCGCACTGGCTGCGCGAGCACCGGGTGCGGGAGCTCTTCGCGCCCCACCTCGTGCTCGACGCCCTGGCGTCCGTCGCCCTCGCCGACGGCGTCGACCTCCCGGAGCTGGACACCCTCGTCCAGGCAGGCGAGGCCCTGACCCCCGGCGCGGACCTCAGGGCGTTCTGCGCGGCGCTGCCCGCACGCCGCCTCTACAACAACTACGGCCCGACCGAGACCCACGTGGTCAGCGCCCTCGCCCTGCCCGCCGCCGCGGACGACTGGCCCGACCCCGTACCGATCGGCGCACCCCTGCCCGGCTCCCGGCTCCACGTGCTCGACGAGCGCCTCGACCCCGTCCCCGCCGGTGTCGCGGGCGAGCTGTACGTGGCCGGCACCGGACTCGCGCGCGGCTACCTCTCCCGCCCCGGGCTCACCGCCGAACGGTTCGTGGCCGCGCCCTTCGGCCCGCCGGGCAGCCGGATGTACCGCACCGGCGACCTCGTACGGTGGCGGCGCGACGGCACCCTCGCCTTCCTCGGCCGGACCGACGACCAACTCAAGCTGCGCGGCTTCCGGGTGGAGCCGGGCGAGATCGAGAACGTCCTGCTCGCGCACGCCGACGTCGTCCGGGCCGCCGTCCTGACCGCGCCCGGGGAAGCGACGCGGCTCGTCGCCTACGTGGTCCCGGTCCCCGGCCGCACGGCCGACCCCCGGGAACTGCGCGCCCACGCCGCCCGGCAGCTGCCCGCGTACATGGTGCCCGCGGCCTTCGTCCCGCTCGACGACCTGCCGCTGACCGCCAACGGCAAGCTCGACCGCGCCGCCCTCCCGGCACCGGAGGCGACCCCGTCGGGCGGCCGCACCCTGGCCCGCACCCCGCAGGAAGAGCTGCTGTGCGAGCTGTTCGCCGAGGTGCTCGGGCTGGAGAGCGCCGGGGTGGACGACGACTTCTTCCTCCTGGGCGGCCACTCGATGCTCGCGATCCGGCTGCTCCGCCGGATCGAGTCCGTCCTCGGCGTGCAGCTGTCGGTGCGGGACGTCTTCGCCGGGCCCACGCCCGCCGGGCTCTCCGGGCGGCTCGGCACGGGGGACGAGGAGGACGCCTTCGCCACGCTGCTGCCGCTGCGCACAGGCGGGACGCAGCGCCCGCTGTTCTGCCTGCACCCCGGCTCCGGCCTCAGCTGGTGCTACAGCGGACTGCTGAAGCATCTGCCGCCCGAACTGCCCGTCTACGGCCTCCAGGCCGCACGGCCCTCGGCCGGCGAACGCTTCCCCGCGACGATGGAGGAGATGGCGGCCGACTACCTCGAGCGCGTCCGCGAGGTGCAGCCGTCGGGCCCGTACCGGCTGCTGGGCTGGTCGTTCGGCGGGCAGATCGCCTACGCGCTGGCCACCCTCCTCCAGGAGCGCGGCGAGGGCGTCGAGCTGCTGACGCTCGTCGACGCGTACCCCAACGACCGCGACCGGCCGAAGGACGACAGGTACGGGCTGATGGCCCGCCGTTTCCGCGACGCCGGTATCGCCGTCGGTGAGGAGGAGCTGGAGGAGGACCTCGAGCCGGCCTTCGCCCGCTACCTGGAGAGCGTGCGCGCCGAGGGCGGTTCGCTGGCGCAGCTGCGGGACGAGGAGATCCGCGACCGCTTCGAGGTGTACGTCAACAACGTGCTGCTGATGCAGCGTTACGTGCCCTCCCTCTTCCGCGGCGACGTCGAGTTCTTCACCGGTACGCACGAGCAGCTGGTGAGCGAGGTCTCCATCGCGCAGTGGAAGCCGTACCTGGAGGGG
>NZ_JAPJDM010000055.1:0-12916 GCF_026242095.1 Streptomyces sp. NEAU-W12 | reverse complement strand
AACCGGCTCAAGCGCCACCGGGCCGTCGCCACCCGCTACGACAAACTCGCCGTCCGCTACGAAGCGACCGTGCTGGTCGCAGCCATCAACGAGTGGCTGTGACCAGCACTTTCACAACAGGCCCTAGCCTTGTGCAGTCGGCCCTCGGAACCCGGCCAGCCCGCCGGACGCGAGCCACCCAGGCAGGGGCCCGCGGGCTGGCTGTGAGGCGCGTGTGGGGCCGGCACCGAGCAGGAAACGGCATCGGGGGTGTGGTGTGGCAGCGGGGGTGTTGCGGACCGTGCCGCTGGCCGGGGAGCTGACCGCATCGTTGATCAGCCGTGTGGCGGCCCGCTACGGTCTCCCGACCGGCGGTGTGCTGCGGCTGTGGACATGCCGCAACTCCCCCGCCCGGCACGACGGCGGCGGTGCGCGGGCGGACGCGGAGGTCGTCCTCAACGGGGCCGGGCGGCGGGTGCTCGCCGAGCTGTGCAGGGTGGAGCCCAAGGTACTGGCGCGCGCTTTGCCTGCCTTCACCATGGACGACCCCAAGATCAGCACCGGCCGGGCGGCCGGGGTGGCACAGGCACGGTGGCGGGCGGCGGGCACGGTGGCGGGTCCGGCCGCGTTCGGCTGCCGGCTGTGCACCGCGCGGCGCACCGGACAGGCACTGCGAGCGGTGCGCTACCTGCCACGCTGGCATCGGGTCTGCCATAGGCACGGACGCTGGCTGCTGGACGCGGACGCCGACCAGCCGCTGGAACACCTCGATCTGCGCCTGCTGCCGGAGGTGGCGGCCGCGCAGCGGCAGTGGCCGGGCGTGGCACGGCGTGCGGTGCGGGCCGAGGTGGAGCCGGAGCAGGCGTTCACGCTGGCGCATGCGGTGGTGGCCCGCTGGTGGGAGCAGGCCCTGTCCTGGGAGCAGGAGGAGATCTGGCCGCGCCGTCTGCACCATTTGGCGGGCGGCAACGCAGGATCGCGGCTTGCGTGGTGGCGGATCGTGGGCCGGGACGCGGCGATCTTTCCGGAGGTGGTGGCCGTGGCGCAGGCGCTGCTGGAGCCGGCGATGGCCGAGGTTGCCTGGCAGGCAAGCGGCGGGATGCGGCCTCGGGTGCGGGGCGCCGACGATGCGTTCTGTTACCGGCTGGGCGAGCGGGTGGGCCGCACCTGGCTGGGGCCCGAACTTGCGGCCGACCACGGCAGCCCGCTGAACGGCTGGAAGGGCGCGATCGTGCGCGCCCGCCGCCACGAGACGGGGCCACCGGGCTGGCGGGAGGATCCGTGGCACCTGAAGCGGGAACAGCAGCCCGCCACGATGGCCGGCCAGTTGCGCGTCATGGCGGCAGAAGCCCAGTCGGGCGGCTCGGGGACCCGGTGGCGGGCCACCGTGAGCGCCGAGCAACGGTTCCGGATCACGCAGTTGGTCGACGAGGCGCGCGAACAGCTGGTGGAGTTGCGCGGCGTGCACAGCGGCACCACCGCCGAGGTGGCCCGCACCCTGCTGGAGCACCTCAGCCACAGTGCCGATCTGATCGACCAGGCCCTCGTGCATACCGCCGCCGCAGCCGTCGCCTCCGGGGTGGCGCTTAAGGAGGTGGCTCAGTGGTCCCGTCTGCCCGCCGAGGAGCTGGCCGCGGTGTTCGCCCTGGGTGAGGGCGAGGACTGACACAACGGCCTGCAATGGGAACGTGAAAGTGCGGGACTCTGCACTGACACCGGTACCCGGTCGCGGCAGCCTGGGTGCCGCGTGCAGCCCAACATCCGTTGGTTGCACCGATGTTGCGGTTACCGGCCAGTTCTCCTGCGCGGCAGGTCAGGCATGGCGTTGTGTGGAGTACGTGATCATCGACAGCAGCCAGGAGGCCGCATCGTCCGCGGTGCCCGGGGCCGGGTGCCGCATCCTCGAGCCGCACAGTACGGGTGGTGCTGTTCGACGCGAAGAAGCTGCGGCTGTAGATGCCAGCCTGATCGATGTGCGCTTTCGAGACCCTCTGGGGTGCTCGCGTCAGGTCCCGTGGCTTGAGGCTGCGCAGGACGTCCCTTTCGAGGAGAGTCCTGTAGTACGGCCTTTCCCCGTCCGGCCCGGGCGGCGTGTGGCTCCGGGCTGGTGGTGGTCGTCGACGACCGGGCGGCTGGTGGCGTACGGGTCCGGTGTCATGCGGACCGCGCTGATGCTGCTGGACCGGGATCCGGCGGTGGTGGCGCTGGCCTGCCGGCCGGTGGAACTGGTGTGGCGTGAGGAAAGCAAGGTCGTCGGTCATGCACCGCAGCTGATGGCCAGGCTTCAGGACGGCAGCGGCCTGTTGCTCGACTGCGCCGGACGCAGCGGACCCTCTGCCCGGCTGGCGGCGCGGGCACGGGTAGTGGCGGATGCCGCCAAGGCAGCGGGCTGGTCCTACCGGCTCGCGGGACCGCCGGATCCGGTGTTGGTGGCCAACGTGCGGTGGCTGGCGGGATACCGGCATCCCCGGTACGCCGCAGGGCCGTGGACGCCGGCTCTGCCGGAGGCCTTCGGCAGTCCGCGGCCGGCGGCGGAGGCGGTGTATGAGCTGGGGGATCCGATCGCCGTGTGGCCTGCGGTCTTTCACGCGCTGTGGAGCGGTGTGCTGCGGGTGCGGCTGGACGAACCGCTGCACGAGCGTGCCCTCGTCTCGGTCGCACGGCAGGAGGCCGAAGCGGCGTGACGCAGGCGGTTGTCGAGGTCGGGGCGCGCCTTCGCTACGACGGGCGGGTATGGACGCTCGCCGTGCTGGAAGGCGCCCGGGCCACGCTGGTGAGTGACGAGGGCGCCTCGGCGGTGGTGCTGCTGCCCTACCTGTTCGCCGATCCGTCCTTCGAGGTGGAAGGCGGACCGGTGCCGGGGAGGGTGCCGCCGTTCGGGCTGCTGGAGGCGCTGCCGGTGGAGGTGCGGGAGCGGGCTCTGGCGTGGCAGCGGCATGTGCGGGAGGTGGAGACCGGCTTTCCTGACGCGGTCGGGCAGGGCGCCCCGCGTGAGCAGTTCGATCCGGCGGCGCGGAGTCTGGAGCAGCGGGAGCGGGCGAAGGCCGAGGAGTTGACGGCGGCGGGCTGGGCGGCGAGTGCGGCGACGGTGCGCCGGATGCGGGCGCGCTACCGCAGCGAGGGCTTGTGGGGGCTGGTGGACGGCCGGGCGGTGCGTGAGCGGTCGGCGGTGGGGCGGGCCGATGAGCGGGTGGTCGCGGCAGTCAGGACAGTGCTGGAGGGACAGCGGGAGCGGTCGACGGGCACGCTGGTGCGGCTGCGCCGGCGGGTGGGGTGGCTGCTGGAGGAGGAGTACGGCGCCGGGGCGGTGGCCCTGCCGCCGGCGTCGACGTTCAACCGGCTGGTGCACGCGGTGGCCGACGGACAGGGCCTTTTGGGGACAGCGGCGCAGCGGCGGTGGCATGCGTCGCGGCCGGCACCTCCCTTCACGCCGACGGTGGCACTGCGGCCGGGTGAGCTGGTGATGCTGGACAGCACGCCGCTGGATGTACTGGCGGTCCTGGACGACGGTGTGACCGGCCGTCTTGAACTGTGTATCGCGCTGGACGTGGCGACGCGCAGCATCTGCGCGGCGGTGGTGCGTCCGGTGGGCACGACGTCGGTGGACGCGGCGATGCTGCTGGCGCAGATGGTGGTACCGACGGCGATGCGGCCGGGCTGGGATGCGGCACTGTCCATGCAGCGGTCGGTCATCCCCTACGAGCGGCTGATCGCGTTGGACGCGCGGCTGGAGCAGGCTGCCGCCCGGCCGGTGATCATGCCGGAGACGGTGGTCGTGGACCAGGGCCGGGTGTATGTGTCGGCGTCGTTCGTCTCCGCGTGCGAGAGCCTGGGGGTGTCGGTGCAGCCGGTGCCGCCGGCGAACGGCCCGGCGAAGGGGAACGTGGAGCGGACCTTCCACGCGATTGCCGACGGGTTCAGCCAGTACCTGCCGGGCCACACCGGCTCGGACGTCTCCCAGCGGGGCGCGGCCGCGGAGCAGGATGCCTGCTGGAGCCTGACGCAGCTTCAGGAACTGCTGGATGAATGGGTCATCTGCGGGTGGCAGGAGCGCCGGCACGAGGCGCTGCGGCACCCGATGATGCCGCGGGTCGCCGTCTCCCCGAACGAGATGTGGGCGGCTTTGGTGGCGGTGACCGGGCATGTGCCGGTGCCTTTGTCCGCCGATGATTACGTCGAGCTGCTGCCTCTTCGGTGGCAGGCCGTCAACGACTACGGCGTCCGCTTCGGCTACCGCACCTACGACCACCCCGGCCTGAACCCCTACCGGCGCCGCCGCTCACCGCGGGCGGACAAGAACGGACGGTGGGAGGTCCACCACAACCCCTACGATCCGAACCGGGTGTGGGTGCGCCTGCCCGAGGGATGGCTCGAGGTGCCGTGGGTCCACGCGGGGGCGGTCAGGCGCCCGTTCACCGCGTTCACCTTCGACCACGTCCGCCGCACCGTGGAACGCCGGCATGGCCGTGAAGAGCACGAGGCGGCGATCGCCCAGGCACTCGATGCGCTGCTGCGCCGTGCCGGCCAGGGACTGGGCAGCAGGCGAGAGCGGACGGTGGCCGCCCGGGCCCAGGCGGCCGCGCAGATGACCGATCCCTCCCCCGCCACCACCCCGCAGCAGTGGCCTGCGCCTCTGGCGCCGGGGGCCTCGTTCGGGCTGCCCGGCTCCTTCACCGTCCCGCTCCCAGATGCCGGCGGCTGGGACGCCGACGACAGCCTGGACGACATCGAGGACAACCAGGACGACGAGGACTACCTTCTCGCCGCCCTTGCCGACGGCCAGGACGCCGCGGCAGGCCACGCGGATGAGGCCGACGCATACGGGCCGACGGCCGAAACGGCCCGGGCCCAGGCCTCTGAGCAGGCGCTGGGCGCCGCCAGGGCGGGCGGCATGCGCATCTACGACCCGTACCAGGAGGCCCAGGCATGGTGACAGCGGCCCAGCCCGCCACCACGAGCACGTTCAGTCCGCTGACCACGTGGGACGGATGGCAGCAGTTCGTCGACACACCCCCCGCCCCGGCGCTGGACGTGGGCGACCATGAGTGGACGCTGGAGCAGCGGGAGGACTACCACGCGCGGTTCGTGGTGCTGAAGACTCCCGCGATGGCCGCCATCTCCACCGCGGTACGCCGTCTGCTGCTGCTCAACCGCGGCCAGCAGGGCGGAGCCCGGCGTGGCCTGATCATCTCCGGGCCGGCGACCACCGGGAAGACCACCGCCATGCAGCAGCTCGGGCGCACCGTCGAACTCGCCGACCGGCGCCGCCACCCGAACCAGGACGGGCGTCTGCCGGTCCTGTTCATCACCGTGCCGCCGTCCTCCACCCCGAAGATGCTCATCAGCGAGTTCGCCCGCTTCCTCGGCCTGCCCGCCCTGGAACGGATGAACCAGATCCAGATCACCAACGCCGTGTGCGAGCTGCTGTGCGAGATGAGCACCCAGCTGGTCCTGGTCGACGACGTACACCTGATGGACACCCGCAGCCGGGCCGGCGCCGAGACCTCCGACCAGCTGAAATACCTCGGCGAGCGGATCCCGGCGACCTTCGTCTACTCCGGCATCGACGTCGAATCCTCGCCGCTGCTGACCGGCGTGCGCGGCTCCCAGCTCGCCGGCCGCTTCAAAATCGTGCGCAACCAGCCGCTGCGCTACGGCAGCCCGGCCGACAAGCAGATCTGGCACGACCTGGTGCGCGGCATGGACAGCGCCCTGCGGCTGCGCGCGCACCGGCCCGGCACCCTGCTCACGCACGCCGCCTACCTCCACGCCCGCACCGGCGGCCGCATGGGCAGCCTCTCCCACCTCATCCGCGAAGCCGCCCTCGTATCGCTGCTGGACGGCACCGAGAAGATCACCAAGAAACTGCTCGAACAGATCGAACTCGACACCGCCGCCGAACAACGGGCCCGGGCACCACACCGCCACCGGACGCCCTCGCAACGCCAGCCCTGACTGGCGGCGTCTGCATCAACCGTCCGTCCCGATCCCCCGTTTGGCCACTGCTCGGATGCCCTCCGAACCCTCCAGGAACGACCTCTGCTCCCTCATGCACGACTCTCTTCCACCACAGCCGCCGCCGCGTATGGCTGCGGCACGTCCGGGGCCGGTGCGGCTCGCGCCGCTGCAGGGCGAGACGAACCTGTCGTACCTGGACCGGCTGGCCGACCGCTACCGGCTCGGCGTCAGAGACCTCATCCCCTCGCTGCTCCAGGTCGGCGGAGGCCTGTTCAAAGGCTTCCGCACGGACGGCGAGGTGTACCTCAACGCCCAAGCCCGCGCCCGCATCTCCGCGTTCAGCCGCGTGCCCGAGGAGATCCTTCAGCGGGCTCTGCCCGCCTGGACCGCCCAAGAGCCCGTATCGCCGGACGGGGCGGGTGCAGCCGGGCGGTTCCGCTTCGGGGCCGTCGTGCCGGCCGCGGGGGAAGGCTGCCGGCTGTGCACAGCCGCACGCACCGGACGGGCCAAGCCCGCCCGGCTGTACCTGAAACCACACACCCGCATCTGCCCGCGCCACCGGCGCTGGATGCTCGGCACCCACTGGATCGACGGCGCACCGGCCGGCACCGAACAGGTCGATCTGGCGGGGCTGCCGGAGTTGCCCGCGGCGCACCGGCAGCACCGGGACCTGCTGCGCCACCGGCCAGACGCAGCCAAGGCGTTCGCGGTCGCCCATGCAGTGGTCGTCTCCTGGTGGGCGCAGCAATGGCCCGAGGAGGAACAGTGGCCGCGCCGGGAACGCCAGACCGCGCCGCCGGGGGCTGATCCGGGCTGGTGGCGGCTGCTGGCCAGAGACGCGGTCACCTACCCGGAGACCGTCGCCCTCACCTCGGTCCTCACCGACGAACGCACCAGACAGCGGCTGCTCGCCGACACCGGCGGGCATCTGCCCCACAAGCTCGCTCACGTGCCTGGTCTGGTCGGCGAACTGGCGCGGGTCACGGGGCGGCCGTGGCTTGCCGAGCGGGTCGCCTCGACCTCGGCCGGTCCTTTGCTGCTCTGGGTGCAGCACTGCGTACGGGCCGACGCGGACACAGCCGTCGCCGACCGGCTGTGGACACTGCACATGGCGCACCGGCCCCGCCCCATCGCCCGCGAACTCACCGCTTACCGCGACACCGCACGGCAGCCGGAGAAGGCTGCGGGCGGTACACGGCTGCACCTGGGACTCCGGCACACCTCGGATCAGGCCTTCACCACCGGCCTGGCCCACGCCCGCGCCTACGCCGCCGTCCACGGCCACCTCGCCGCTCCGATCGGCGAGCGGTTCAACGGCTTCGCGCTTGGCCGGTGGCTGTCGAATCACCGGAAATTCCCTGCGATGCCGCCCGAACACGTCGCGGAACTCGAGGCGCTGGATCCGTGGTGGAGACCGCCGTGGACAGTGATGTGGCAGCGCTCCTACTACGAAGCCCGCGACCATGCCCGCGCCCGGGGCGGCCTGCGACCCGAACACGGCTTCCCTGCCACCAGCTTCGGCCTGGGCGAATGGCTGTACAACCAGTGCACCGGCTACGACGAGCTGCACCCCGCACAGCAGCGCCTCCTGGCCGGCATCGGCCTCACCCCCGAGGCCGTACAGACGGCCCGGCCCCGCCGCAAGCACATGGCCACCCACTTCCAGCGCGCCCTCGCCTGCGCCCGCTCCTTCGCCGAGGCCCACGGCACTCTGGTGAACGCCACCACCGACACCGTCCAGGACGGACTGAAGCTGGGACAGTGGCTGTCCAACCAGCGCAGCAAGGACCGCGCCCACCAGCACCGCCACGGCGCCCCCTCGTCCCGGGCGCAGGCGCTGTCGGCGATCGACCCCTGGTGGAACCCGCCCTGGACGCTGGAATGGCAGCGCTCCTGGCACCAGGCACACACCCACGTCGACGGCGGTCACGTCCTGGATCCCGCGGCCGGCTTCCCCGGCACCACCAGCGCACTCGCCACGTGGCTGACCACCCAGTGCGCCCAGTACGACACACTCCAACACGACCTGCTCGCCCGCATCGGAATCACCGCGCACCAGGCCCGCGGCGCCGCCGCACGGCCCGCCGAAAACGAGGCCGACTTCGCCACCGCCCTGGGCTACGCACGCTCCTACCACGCCGTCCACGGCACCCTCGCCGCCGCAGTCGACACCGTCCACGACGGCTTCCAGCTCGGGCGGTGGCTGCGCCGGCAACGCCAGCACGCCCGTACCGACGCCGACCGGGGCGCACTTCTGCCTGCCGCAGCGAAGGCCCTGACCGGGATCGACCCTTGGTGGTGCCCGCCCTGGAGCCTCGCATGGCAGCGCGCCTGGCAGCACATCCACGACCAGATCAAGGCCAGCCACCGGCTCGACGCCGACCACCACTTCCGCAGCTTCGCCCCCGCCCAGCGCACCTGGCTACGCACACAACGCAACCACTACGACGACCTCCACCCCGGCCAGCAGCGCCTCCTGGCCGACATCGGCCTCACCGGTGAGACGGCCCGCACCCGGCCCCTCAACCCCTACGCCGAGACCGCCCTCGCCCACGCCCGCACCTACGCCGCCCTCCACCACACCCTGGCCGTGGCCTACTCCACCGTCCACGACGGCTTCCCCCTCGGCCGCTGGCTCAACGACCAACGCCAACAAGCCCGACGCGACACCACCCCCAGCGCCCGCCACCAGGTACTGACCGCGATCGACCCGTGGTGGAACCCACCCTGGGACCTGGCCTGGCAACGCGCCTACACCCGCGCCCGCACCACACAAACCCGGCCCCACGGTGTCCCCGCCGACGTACGAACCTGGATCAGAGCACAACACGCCGCCTGGACACACCTACGCCCCCAACAGCAACAACTCCTGACCGACCTGGACATCACCCCCAGTACAGAAAAAGCCGTCGCCCGCCGCCGGACCAGCCGCGTCTACCCCACAAGCCCAGGCCTCGCCCACGCCCGCGCCTACGCCGCCCTGAACGGCCACCTCGCCTGCAGCAAAGACACCCGCCACGACGGTTTCTCCCTGGGCGACTGGCTCGTACAAACACGCCGCAAAGCCCGACAAGGACGCCTGGCCCCCACCACCACCCACACACTCGACACCATCGACCCCTGGTGGAACCCACCCTGGCCCAGCATCTGGCAACGCACCTACCAGCAAGCCAAGTTGCACCACCACACCGGCCAGCCCTACTCCCCCGCGCTCCAGCGATGGACCGAGCGGCAACGCACCCGCTGGAACACCCTCCACCCTGACCAGCAACAGCTCCTCACCACCATCGGCATCCACCCCGGATAGAACCGACAACACCACCACTGTCAGACCCATACGGAACAATCCCGCTATGGGCGAATCCCTCGCGACAGAGTTCCTCAGCGCGGACCTCGAGACGGCCTGCCCCGGCTGCGGCTACCTGATGTGGGTCCGCTACTCAGAGGTCGTGGCCCAGACCGCCGTGACCTGCCCCTGCTGCTACACCCACATCTGGCTGGTCGACGAGACCGGCAGCGCGCAGAACGCTGGCGACGTCGTCCAGCAGCAGGTCGCACAAGCTCTGAAAGGCCTCTTCCGGTGAAGTACCAGCAACGCCTCCAGGTCGCCGTACGCGAACGCCTGCGCAAACTTATGACCGCGCCCTACTCCAGCGCCGGCCACGAAGTCCACCTCGCCGTCACCTGGATCAGCAGCCAACCCGCCCTCAAGGGCCTCCTCGAGGAAGCGTCCCGGGCAGAACCAGGCGTCGACCGGGAGCGGTTCCGCACCGGACTGACCCGCAGCGGCCGGTTCGTCTGGCCCAGCCGAACCGAGCAAGGGCGAGCCGCCCTCATCTGGGAGCTGATGCAGGACATCGCTTCCAAAGAAGCGAGCGATCCCAAAGTCGGACTGCGTGCCGCGATCGGCTACAGCATGCAAGGACCCCATCAGAACAGGTGGCGTAAGTTCGCCGAGGACATCCTGCAGCCCCTGTTCGACTTCCTCAGCGAACGCGTCGGCGCCGAGAGCAGCATCCTGCACACCCTCGAGCGCTACCGCACCCGCATCGAGTGGTTCGACCGCGAAGAGCTCTACACCCGCTTCAAAGCGAATCTCGCCAACGGCGAAGAGGTCTACAACCTCGACCTGCAGCGCTTTCTGTTCCTCGAGGGCGACCACATCACCCACGCCAAACCGCGCTCAGCATCCGGCGAAGCCGACCTCATCGGCGACCTCGACGGCCGCGACCCCCTCGTCTGCGACGGCAAGATCTTCGACGGCAAGGGGCGCGGCAAGGGCTACCTCGTCAAAGGCGTGCACCAGATCGTCAAGTACGCCCACGACTACGGGCAGCACACCGCCTACCTCGTCATCTACAACATCACCGACAAGCTCCTCGAACTGCCCACCGACGGCACCCCCGGCGCATGGCCCCCGTACACCGAAATCTCCGGCGTCCGCGTCTACTTCATCCACGTCCGCGTCCTGCCACCCACCACCACCGCCAGCAAAGCCGGCAAAGCCACCCGCGTCACCCTCACCCACGACGACCTCACCAACCCCGACACCACCTGACCCGTCCATCAAGTAGCAGCCCACCGGAACTGCACGACGCGCGATCAACCTGCGCACACCCCGTACGCGCAGGTCAGACAGACACACCCCGCCCAGCCCCACACTCCGGGCCCCCAGGCACCGCGAACATCACCCAGAAGAACTGAGAAACCCCAGCTCGCAGCCACAGCAACAACTCAGAAAGACTGGGCGGCGACAACCGCGATCTCCCTGGCCTTGAGTGGTCCCTGGCCCGACGGCTGCCGCTCATCGAGCACGCCCAGGATCCGTTGGTAGTCCGGCGCCAGCACCGTCACCGGCAAGCCTTCGCGCCACGGCGGCACGATCGAGCCCGGCACCGGCGCGGGCACGGCTTCCTGCTCCGCCTCGGTCCCGGTCACGGCGGTGGACTCGGCAGCCGAGGCTGCCAGGGCCTCGACCAGCTCCTCCCGCGCGATCACCCGCCGGTCCAGCTCGATCTCCGCGGCCTCCAACACCCCAGCCAGCCGCGCGGCTTCTTCCCGCAGCCCCTCCACCCGCACCCGGGCCGCCGTCTCCCGCTCCTCCAGCATTCCCAGCACCGACGCCACCGCGCACCCCTCGATCGCAGAGCCGAAACAAGACGCCGCATGCCTCCCTCATCCCGATCCAGAGCATGCCTGACCAGCGAAAATCAAGCGATCACGTTCGGTTGAGATACGGCTTCTTAAACAACAAGCTGAGGAATCGGTCCGCGACCAGTGA
This sequence comes from Streptomyces sp. NEAU-W12, assembly GCF_026242095.1. Taxonomy (NCBI): domain Bacteria; kingdom Bacillati; phylum Actinomycetota; class Actinomycetes; order Kitasatosporales; family Streptomycetaceae; genus Streptomyces; species Streptomyces sp. NEAU-W12. Next base: position 1,698 of record NZ_JAPJDM010000055.1, on the reverse strand, counting down.
TCAGTGACCGGAGGTCGACGACCAGCGACCGGCGCCACGGCCCGGCCCGATCTGCGTCAGAAGGCGTACGGTCCGAATCGCCCCCAGGCAACCACCGCGGCCAGGATCAGCAGCGCCAGGTTCGGCGCCAGCCATGAGAACTCCCCGCGCCGGGCGTGCACCACCATCGCGCCGGCCATCGTGACCGCCAGCCCGGTCGCGGCGAGCGGTACCAGAACCGGGGCGATGCCGGTCACCGCCGGGAGGATCAGCCCGACGGCGGCCAGTACCTCAAGGGCTCCGATCGCTTTGATCTCCACCGGCCGCCAGCCCGCGTACAAGCCCAGGCCGGAAGCGATCAACTGCTCCCGCGACCGCAGCACTTTCGTCGCGCCGGAGAACAGGAACACGGCCGCGAGCAGCCCGGCAACGACCCAGAGGACGACATCCATGATTCACCCTTGACGCAGATTGAGTTAAGCAGTGAAGTGAAAAGTAGCCCTTATGACTTCAACGTGCAAACGTTGGTCGCTTGCGCGTTGAAGCTATACTCGACGCTGTGACCGACGAACCCCGCTGGCTGGACTCCGATGAGGAGCAGACCTGGATCACCCTGGTCGCCATGCTGTTCCGGCTGCCGGCCGCCCTCGACGCGCAGTTGCAGCGCGATGCCGGACTCAGCCACTTCGAGTACCTGATCCTCACCGGCCTGTCCGAGGCCCCGAAACGCACGTTGCGGATGAGCGTGCTGGCCCTGCTCTCCGAGGGTTCGCTCCCGCGCCTCTCCCAGGCCGTCGGCCGCCTGGAGAAGCGCGGCTGGGTGCGCCGCGCGCCGGACCCGACCGACGGCCGTTACACGCTGGCGATCCTCACCGACGAAGGGTGGGACAAGATCGTCGCGACCGCGCCCGGCCATGTCGCCGAGGTGCGCCGCCTGGTCTTCGACCCGATGACCAAGGCACAGCCGAAACAACTGCGCGAGATCGGTGCCCGGGTGCTGCGCGCCGTGGACCCGGACGGCCCGCTCCCCGGAACCCGCCCCTTCTGACCGGCGCCGCGCTCCGGAACCCGCCCCTTCCGGCCGACGCCCGGAGCGCCGCATGTCCGCGGCGGCTCGATCGGCTGCGGAGTCGAGCCCCGGATCCACAAAGCGACCGGCCGATGTGCCAGGGCCTGATTGACCACCTCGTCAGCCGACAACTCCCTTTCCGGCGGCCTGTCGACATCAGCACCTACTGACACACCTCATGGCAGAACCACTGAGCTCCCGCCAACCTGAAAATACCTGGTCAGCAGGGCTGGTGTGACCGTGTCCACGGGTACTCGTGCTGATCGTGGGCGGAAGTCTTCGTCGTAGATCGTCTGTCAGCGGTTGATCTCGAGGTTCGTCAGGACGAGCAGAGCGCGCAGGGGGACCTGTCCCCGAGTGGTGGACACCTCTGAGCCCGGCCCCGGCAGGGGCCGGGTAGGAGGCATCTTTTATGGTGATGAAGGTCTACTCGCCCGAGTTCAAGGCGGACGCTGTCGCGCTGTACCTGTCGGACCCGAGCCACACTTTCGAGGGCATCGGTAAAGATCTGGGGATCAGCCGGGAGACACTGCGTAACTGGGTGCGGGCCGAGCAGGCCCGCCATGGCGGGGGCAGCACGACGAGTACGAGCACGGAGAAGAGCACGGTGGATTCCCCGCCGACGGCCGAGGAGCTTCAGGCCGAGAACG
>NZ_JAPJDM010000054.1:0-12974 GCF_026242095.1 Streptomyces sp. NEAU-W12 | reverse complement strand
GCCGACCCGGCTTGATGCCCGTCGGCAGCAAAGGCTCAAGCCGGGCCCACTGGTCGTTCGTCAGATCCCCACGTCCCACAGGACGTGATCATCAACGAACAAGATCCACTTTCGCAACAGACCCTAGAGGTCACCGCCCAACTTCAGCTGCGGAAAGCCCCCGCTGAGTCACTGTGTGCGCGTGGGGCCGGGGGTGCGGATGGTGGGCAGGTCGGGGCGTTCGTTGTCCGCGGCCAGGGCATCGGTGGGCAGCCGCCGGTAGGCGTGGAGGAGATCGGCTACGGCGTCGGGGCTCGCTTCGGCGGTGGCGACGAGTGCGGCCAGGATCTGGGAGCGGGAAGCCTGTTCGCCGGCGGCGACTGCGGCCCGCACGAGTATGTCGAGGCGCTGGTCGACGTCGTTGGGCCAGGTGACGAGTGTGTTGCGGCGGGGCTGCTGCCACAGCAGGTCCACGGTTCCCCCTTGTCCGTGCCAACTACCCTGTATCGAATATATATTGAGTGCATGGTGACGCTGCTGCAAGGACGCCGGAGGCCGGAGGGCTCGGGGGCTGCTGCTGCGGCCGGGATCCGCATTGCGGGGCGGATACTGCACCCGACTCCCGTTTTCGACACTTACTGGCGTTTTGCCGCGGCACGTCAGGCGGTGTACGAGGCGCGGCTGCCCGGTGGGCGGGGGCCGTGGACGAGTGATCCGATCCTGTCCCGGTACCGGTTCACCAACTGCTACCGGGCCGCGGACCGGGTCAGCCAGGTCCTGATCGGTGACGTCATCTACGACGGCGAGCCGGAGTGGGAGGAGGTCTTCTTCCGCACCCTGCTGTTCAAGGTCTTCAACAAGGAGTCCACGTGGCGGCTGCTGACCGGTGAGCTGGGCGAGGTGCGGTGGGACGGGTACGACCACCGGGTCTTTGACCGGGTGCTGTCGCGGGCATTCGCGGCGGGGGAGCGGCTGTACTCGGCCGCCTACATCGTGCCGCCGCCGCAGCTGGGGGAGCAGCGCAAGCACCGCAATCATCTGCGGCTCCTGGAGATGATGATGACGTCCGGCGCCCCGGAGAAGGTCCTGGCGGCGTCAACGCTGCGGGATGCCTACGAAGTCCTGCTGGGCTATCCGGCCATCGGCCCGTTCCTGGCGTACCAGTTCGTGATCGACCTCAACTACGCGGCACAGATGCCGTTTTCGGAGATGGACTTCGTCGTGGCCGGGCCCGGCGCGAGGGACGGGATCCGCAAGTGCTTCGGTGTAGCGGCCGACGGCATCGAGGCCGATGTCATCCGGTACATGGCCGACACCCAGGACGAGCACTTCGCCCGCCTGGGCCTGGACTTTGCAGGGTTGCGTGGGCGCCCGCTGCAGTTGATCGACTGCCAGAACCTGTTCTGCGAGGTCGACAAGTACGCGCGCGTCGCCCACCCGGAGATCGCAGGGATCAGCGGCCGCAGCCGCATCAAGCAGACCTACCGCTCCTCGACGGCACCGGTGCCGGCCTGGTTCCCGCCCAAGTGGGGGATCAACGCGCCTTGCTGAGGCGGGTGTTATGCGGCCAGGGGCGGGGTGTCGCTCAGCAGCGGGCGTATAGCGGTGATCGGCCCGTCCAGGTGGGCGTGCCCGGCCACGACGGTCAGGGTCCCGACGGCCAGGTCGGCCTGGTGGGCGATGTAGGCGAGCAGCCTGCCCAAGCCCAGGTAGTTGCCGTAGGCCCGTTCGAACATGTAGTGGCTGCGGTACAGCGCCGCGGCGTGCACCCGGCCGTCACGGTCCAGCTGGAAGGAGACGTGGCTCAGGCAGGGGAAGCCGCGGTAGAGGTTGTCGCGGTCGGCGGCGTGCACGAGCAGCTCGGCCGGTACGTCGCCGTCGTCGGGGTGGGCGAGGTCCGTTTCATAGGCGGCGGTCATCGGCCCTTTGCCCGAGGTCTGCTTGCGCAGCCGGCTGATGATGTTGCCGACCTGGTCGATGTCGGTCTTCTTCACGCCGGGGTAGGCGACCAAGCGGCCGAAGTAGGTGCCGTGCGCATTGCCCGGGAACTTCTTCAGCCGCGGGTACATGGCGCGGTAGCGGGACACGAGGTCGGCGTGATCGGCGGCTCGGGCCGCGAGGCCGGCCGGGAAGAGGGTGCCGGCGACGGTATCGATCGGCTCGTGCCGTTTGGCGGTGCGCAGCCGGTCCAGTTCCGTGCGGAAGCCGGTGTCGTCAGTGGTGGGGTCGGTGATGCGTACGACGGTGTGTAGGCCGGTGCGCGACGGGTTGTCCTTGCGATCCAGGGCATTGCAGGCGGCGATCCAGGCGCGGGTGACGTCACGGCCGGTGACATCGAAGCTGATCATGAATCCTCCTGGCACGGTCGACGGGGCAAAAAGGAGTCCGGTGCGGCAGGTGGTCAGTCCGGCCAGACGTCGTGTACACCGGCGCGGGGCGCGTCCCGCACCACCGTCAGCCGGACCGGCTCGTCCCAGTCGGCCGCCGACACCTCCAGCACGACCGGATCGCCCAGCTCGTCGGTCACCACGGCCGCCTGCTCTATATCCGTGCAGCGGGCCAGGCCCTTGGGCAGCGAGACGAACGCGGCTCTGGCGCTGCGGACGATCAGCACGTCACCGACGTCGGCATGTATCTGCTGCCGATGGGATGACGTGGTGACGACATGGACCTGGGCTTCCGCAGACAGGGCTGCCCCGCCCGCCAGGGAACTGCGCAGCGCGGCCAGGGAGATCTTCGCCCACTGGCGAGCACGGTCGGCATCCAGCAGACGAAGGTTCTGCAGATGCCGCACGGTGCCCGCGTAGGAGGTACCCAGCTCCCTTGCCAGCCGGTACACATGTTCCGGGCTGGTCGGCTGTCCCCGGCAGATTCGGTCGAGACCGGCCAGCACCGCCGGGCGCGGCATGAGGAACCATGCGGCGAACGCCTCCGCGGTCTTCTCCTCGTCCGGCCAGCTGCCGTTGCCCCACCGCAGCGCCGGGCTGAGGTCGTCGTCGGCCGCCGTACGATGCCGCAACTGGTGGTGCCCGAGCTCGTGGGCCGCGGTGTGTCGTTGGGTGACGATGTTCAGATTGGCGTTGAGCAGCACGGCCGGCCCGTTGTCGGCGGGGGAGAGGTAGACGCCGAACAGGCGCGGCATCGGCTGCGCCATGCCGACGACTTGGGCTCTCTTCAATGCCTGGTGGACGGGTACGTAACGGGTGCGGTCGATGCCCAGATCACGGTGGGCCTGGGCAGCCGCGATTCCGGCGATGCGGTGCGCCACCGCCCAGTTCACCGCTGGCTGTCCTGTTCCGCGGAGTCTTCCTGCTCCTTCTCGGCCGCCCGTCGCAGCGAGAGGTACTCGGCGAACTCCATCACCGTCTTCTGGTCGCCGTCGGTCAACTGGGCCAGTGCGCGCGGCAGTCCAGCCAGGGCGTACTCGCCAGCGTCCGCATCCTCTTCCTCGGCAAGGAAGTAGGCGACCGGCTGCCGGTACAGGCGGGCGAGCTTCTTCAGCTCCAGACTGTCCACACGCCGCTCGCCGCGCTCGATGTCGCTGATCGCCGAACGGGGGATGCCGGTGTTGTCGGAGACGAACTGCTGCGACATGTTGAGGTAGTCGCGGGTCTTCTTCAGCCGTTCGCCGAGCCGGGTGAGTTCGGGATCGCGGGCTCGCGCGTCGGAGGGTGGAGGGGTCACGATTGCTGCCTTTCGATGATGGCTTCCCGTACCGCGCGGGCGAACGCCTGCACGGACCGGGTGGCCTCGGCCGACTGGCGGTCGGCAGGAATGGCGATGGAGTAGCGCTCCTCAATGCGCGTGAGGATCTCCACGATCAGGAGCGAGTCGACCGGCAACTCCGCTCCGCCGTCCTCGAGTTCGGCCCTCACGTCGGCTGCGGGCTTCTCCTGCAGTTCGGCCAGGAACTCGATGACGACCGAGACGATGTCGTCGATGCCCGGTGTGACGGTGCTCAGCATTCCTCCCAATCGTCTGCATTTCCAACGTCGGTGTCCTACGATACGACAACGTCGAGGAATCCGACAGACCTGTCCCAAGATCAGACAAGGAGTGAGGCGTGGACTTCCAGCGCTACCAGCAGGCCGCCATCAAAACCCTCCAACCCCCCACCGAGGACACTGACCCCGTCCTCATCCCCCTACTCGGCCTCGCCGGCGAAGTCGGCTCCCTCACCACCGCCTACAAGAAACACCTGCGCGACGGGCCCGCCCATGAGCAGGGCAAGCATCAGCTACGCGAAGAACTTGGCGACGTTCTGTGGTACATAGCCGCCCTCGCCCACCGCTTCGACCTCGACCTCGACGACATCGCCACCGCCAGCCTGGAAAAGACCAAAGACCGCTGGCGCACCACCCCCGACACCGAACACACCCGCTTCGACGACCACTTCCCCGACCACGAACGCCTCCCGCGCCAGACCACCCTCACCTTCACCCCCACCACCCGAGACGACGGCAGTACCGTCATCGTCCTCACCCGCGAAGACGGCACGCCCGCCGGCGATCCCCTCACCAGCGCCTCCCACATCGAAGACGACTACCGCTTCCACGACGCCTTCCACCTCGCCCACGCCGCCGTCCTCGGCTGGTCCCCCGTCACCCGCTTCCTCCTCGGCCGCAAACGAAAAAGCAGCCCTCACACCGACGAAGCCGAAGACGGCGGACGCGCCATCGCCATCGAAGAAGGCATCTCCGCCCTCGTCTTCTCCTACGCCGCCCGCCACCGCTACTTCGCCGACATCAAGCACATCGACAACGAACTACTCACCACCATCGGCCACATGACCGCCCACCTCGAAGTCAGCATCTGCCGCGCCGCCGACTGGGAGCACGCCATCCTCACCGGCTACACCGCATGGCGCCAGCTGCGCGAGCAGAACGGCGGCATCATCCACCTGGACCTCGACCAGCGCCTTCTCACCATCGATCCGCTATAACCCAGGCCCGGCTCAGCCCGCCCGCACCACTGGCCTGCCGCGGCTGTCAGACGCGCCGCAGTACCGCCACCACGTCGCGTCGTCGCCGGGGATCAGCTCGTACGCCGAGTTGTGCGGGAGGAGCCAGACATGGCCGTCCTCACGCTTGAAGCGCTTGACGGTGTCCTCGCCGTCGAGCGTGGGCGGCCACGATGTCGCCGCTCTCGGCGACGGCTGGCGGCGGACGGTGACCCAGTCGCCGTCGCAGATCGCGGCCTCGCTCATCGAGTCACCGACGACCTTCAGCACAAACAGCTCACCATCGCCGACGAGCGGGACGTATGACGCGGCCGGCGGGCTGCACGGAGGCGTCCTGGGCCTCTGTCGTGATGCTCATCCAGTCGGTCGGCTACGGAGCTTCCTTGCGGAAGAGGGACAGCAGGGTCCGGGCCGGCAGGGCGCCCGGGTCGAAGAACTGAGTGGCCAGAGCGGGCGGCACCGCGGTTCCCTGCATGCGGACCTCGTGGCAGGTGAAGCAGAACGCCGCCTCGAACAGCGCCAGATCGAGAGAGTCGTCGTATGCCCGGACACTCCAGCCCGGCGAGAAGCCGCAACGGTGCTGTTCACTGCCTGGCAGGCTCTCGATCAACGCCAGGGCGGCGTCGGCCTCGCTCCCGGCCCAGTGGGCAACCGCCGTGCTGGGGTACGGGACGTCCCGCCTGGCGGGAAGGGCGGAGATCCGTACGACCTCGATCAGCACGGTGGCGGTAACGGCTTCGGCGGGGAGCTGCATGAGCGCAGTCTGCCCGTCAGGTTCGGAGGCCGGGTAAGGGGCACAGACGCCTTCGGCAGACGCAGGCCGGTGTCAGTTCGATCGACCCGATGCCATCCACTGCGGAAGTCGCACCGAGGCAGCCAGTGACAGCACGCCTGCCTTGGTGACAAGCATCGTGCTTCGGCTCAACGAGCAGGTTCCGGGCCCCCGGCCGGGTGTGGGGTTAGTAGTCGAGGTCGAGGTAGTCGATGTCGTTGAGGGTGACGTCGGAGAGTCCCATGGCGCGGCCTCCGCCGTCCTGGAAGTAGATCTCCTTGAATCCCTCGGCGATGATCCCGCGCATCTCCTGGTCGCTGGCGCCTGTGTTGCGGGCGTTGAACAGGCGTTGTGCGTACGCCGGGGGGAGATGCACGGTCAGGCGCCGGAATCTTCCGTCGTCGGTGGTGCCGATGGGCGCGGTGTAGCCGAACCGGGCCCTGGTCTCCACCGTGATCCCGCGTGTGGTGGCGGCCTGTTTCTGTCGGCGTTTGCGGACCTGGGGCTGCCAGCGGGTCCGTACGGCGGCGTCGATCCGTTCGGCGATGGCCTGTGGCGGGTGTTTGCGTTCGCCCTTGCGGTAGCGCTCGACCGACCGCTGGCTGACTCCGATCTCCTGGGCGACGGCTTTGGTCGTCTTGAGCTGCTTCATCAGGAAGTTGATGCGCGCCTGGAGTGTCTTGGGCGGCTGGCGGGTGAAGGCTTCCCGGTCGGCGCGTTCGATGGCGTCGTCGATCTCTGCCACGGCTCAGCCTTTCTCGACGGTGGGGTCCTGGCCGCCGGTGTCGGTCGGCGGGGTCCGGGTCGTGTGTGTCGGGCCGGTGTCGGGCACTGGCCTACTCGCCTTCGTCGAGGACGGCGTCGCCGCCCTTGATGTGGCGGGCGGGGTTGTGGCCCTGTTCCATGAGGTCGACGGCCCAGAGCATCGACTGGGCGCCTTCCAGCTTCGCTAGGCCGGGGGTGGGGCCGAGGCGGAAGCCGCCGGGCTGGGGCTTGCCGGAGGCGGCGTAGGGCAGGAAGTCGAGCGGGCTGTCGCCCGGCGAGGGGTAGACGACGCAGTCGGAGAGTACGGCGAGCGGGTACAGGCCCGTCATCTTGGCCATGTTGGTGAGTTTGCGGTGCATGTTGATGCGGGCTTTGGAGATGACGGCGGCGCGGATGTCGGGCCGCCAAGTCGGGCGCTGGAGGGCGGGCCACCGTTCGCCCTCCTGGTACTTCTTGCCCTGGGGGCGCTCGCGCAGTTTGCCGATGCCGCCCTTGACGGTGGCCTTGATGGCGGCGAGGACAGCCGCCATCGCCGGGTCGGCGTCCTTGTGCCGCTCCATCGCGGCGAGGAAGGCGTGGTCGTCCAGGTCACGGGTGACGCCGAGGTCGGCGAGGGTGTCGATGTACGCCTCCTTGAGCCGGTCGTGCCACGGGTCCAGGTAGGCGCCGGTCTCGCGGCGCAGGTACCCCTCCAGGGGTGCCACGTTGTGGCCGAGTTCCTGGGCGTAGGCGACGGTGTGCGTCTGGTACCAGGCCGGTCCTGTCGGGCGGGTGCCGTCCGGGGTGAACGGTGAGGGCAGGCGCGGGTCCACCTCGACGTGGGAGAGGTCGACCAGCCAGCTCCCGGGGATCTTCGGGTTGAACGTCGGGGCGTGGAAGTGGTCGGGGCCGGACAGGCCGACGACCAGGCGGGCCGCGGCGGCGAGGAAGGCGGTGTTCAGGTCCAGGCCGACCGCGTACGGCAGTGTGCACTCTTCATCGCTCAGTAGGTCCACCGGCCGCACCCACTGGTACGCCTCCTCGTTGAGGAACCCACCGTTCCAGCCGGAGTCCACGACGACCGGGTGTTCGGGGGTGGCTTCCGGCGGCGCGGGGTCCATCGGCTCGGTGCCAAGGCTGCCGGGGTTGTGGCCGGGCACCCAGTTCCCGCTCGCTTCGTCGCGCACCGCGCAGGTGGGCGGGCGCAGCGCGGTCATCAGCTCCAGCCCCGATACGGCCGTCGAGCCGCGCGGGGTGATGACCCGGGTCGCGTACACCCCCAGGACGCGGGCGACGTCGGCCGGCTCCATCTCGCTCACGCCGGGCCAGGACCGCTCATCGAGGGCGTCCCACGACAGGATGGCGAGCTGTACGCACTGCCGGTCGCGTCCCTGGGCCTTGCGGTAGATCCTTGCCCAGGGGCCGAACCCGCGCTGGGTGAGCCGCCACTTCGCCTTCGCCACCTGTTTGACCACCGGGTGATCCTCGGGAAGGCGCAGAGAGCGGCGCTGTTCGTGGCCTTCCAGGCGCTCGGGCAGTCCGAGCTTCACGGCGGCTGCGGCGGTGAGGACGACCAGCGGGTCGGAGTCCTTGCCGTAGCGGTTCAGCTTCGCGGCACCGAGGCCGGACTCGCGCAGCGTCCACTCCACCAACTCCGGAACGGTGGTCGCCGGGCAGTCCAGCACGATCCCGCCCGTGCCGTACGCGCAGCCGTCACCGTCCAGGACCGCGAGCGGGCCGTGCGGGAAGCGCGGGTCTGCTGCGGGCAGCGCCGCCCTCTTCGTGGCCGGACGCCGCGACGGCGCAGCGGGCCGGACGGCAGGGCGTGCCGGCGCCGCAGCCGGAACGGCGGAAGCCTGCGGGGTCGGGGCATCTGCCGTCTCCGCCCTGGACGCACCCGGTTCGGCAGACGCCGCAGGCACGGTCGCGGCAACCGGAGCCGTCAAAGCTGTGCCGGGGGCGGGGTACTTCGCCGCCCACCCGTTCAGCAGCCGCTGGTAGGCATCCAGGCGCGGCGACTTCGGCTCGCTGCGGCCGTTCTCCCAGTTCTTCACCGACTGGGTCGTGGTCTTCAACGCGGCCGCCAGGCGGGCCTGCGTAATGCCGGCGGCCTCACGCAGCCGGGCACGCTCCGCCGGAGGCGGCAGGTGCGGCTCCTCGTTCAGCAGAGCGTCAACCGACGCGAACAGCTCTTCCTCGGATGGCATGACCCTGCACCCTTGCTCCAGGCAGTTCTTAACCACAAACTTATCCCACTCCTTAACCTTTCTGCGCACATTCCAGCGCGGCGGGTGCGGTGAGTTTGCCGGCGGTGGTGTCCTGTCTCCGTGATGTCCGGGCAGTCTCGGAGATCTCCGTCAGTCGTCTCCGGGCACTTGGTGGGGAGTCTCGGTCTTCTCCCGGTACGCCGCCTCAGCAACCCCGACCCCGAAGGCGTCCCCACCCACATTCATCGCCAACTGGGCCAGCGCAGCCGCGACGGAACTATGCACAACGAGCTCGGCGTCCATCCCGACATACAAGATCACGGATGGCAACGGAGACCCGGGACATGACGGACACAGCTGCTCGATACCTCTACCTCGCTCGGCACGGTGAAGCGTCACAAGATGAGACGACCCTGACGGAAAGCGGTCGGCGCCAAGCCGTTCTGCTCGGTGAACGGCTCCAGAACACCCCGCTCTCGGCGATCTACCACGGTCCGCTGCCCCGGGCGCAGCAGACGGCCCGGCTGATCAGCGCACAACTTGACACTGTTCCACTGCACGAGTCGGAACTGGCCGGCGACTACATCCCCTACTTACCTACGAAGGACGAGCTGCCGCCGGATTCGGCCGACGTCATGCTCGCCTTCCTCGCCCAGGTTTCCGACGAGGAGCGCCACCACGGTGCAGCACTGGCCCGGGAAGCACTTGCAGAATTCACAGGTCCGGTCGACGGCGATCGCCCCCGCCACGAACTGCTCGTCACCCACAACTTCCTCATCGGATGGCTGATCCGAGCCGCACTCGACGCACCCGAGTGGCGCTGGATGGGCCTCAACCACGGCAACGCGGCTCTGACGGTCATCCGATACGCACCCGGCAGGCCGTCCTCCGTACTGTTCTACAACGACATGCGGCATCTACCCGCAGAACTGCGCTGGAGTGGCTTCCCGCCCGAACTCCACATCTGACAAAGAAGGCCGCTTGCCCGGACTTGAGTGAGACGACCTCGCGAAACCCGTCTCACGCAAGTCCGGGCATCGCAGGTCAGGGGCCCGCCTCGCCCGGACCTATCCGAGACCGGACAGGTGTGCTTCGCGCAGCGTGCTTACGGTCGTCGGGGAGGGGAAGTGTGATCGCCATGACGAGCGTGATGCAGCACTACGGTCTGCTGTGGACCGACCCTGACGGTGCCCCGCAGGCGTCGGCCGGCAGGTACGACAAACGGTCGGCGAAGCGTCGCCGCACCGAACTCAAAGCTGTGGGCTGCACACGTGTCGAGATCGTGCCGGTCAAGCCGGGTGACGTTCCCGAGCCGGTTTCCTGAGCGAAGCGGGGACGTCCCGTCCAGCAGCCCCCGCCACGCAGCGCGTCGACCAGCCACTGAGCCATCCCTCAGTCGAACAGACCGAGGTCCGCGAGCAGCTGGCGCCGCGTATCGGGCAGCGAGTCTCGCCTGCTGCGCATGTTGCTGCGCCATACCCCGAGTCGGACCTCGGTTCCGTCTTCGAGCCGTTCTGTGTGCCCGCGTGGGACGGTCACGGTGCCGGTGCGGGCTCTGTACTGCGCGAGGGCCGCGACGCCCCGCTCGAAGGCCCCTGCGGGCGTCGTGGACGGCTTGGCGGGCGCGTCCGGCTCCGGCCCGGGGGCTGGCGGCGTGATGCCGAGCTGCTCCAGGCGCTCGCGCTGCCCGTCCGTCAGGGCCTGCCAGACCTTCGGTTTCCGCTGTCGGGCCAGCCATTTCCCGATGTCCATGCCGTGGACGGTGAGGCCGGGCAGGACGTCGGCCTGTCCGTCTTCGTCGCGTACGAGCTCGCGTAGTGCGGCGTAGTGGCGTTGCCAGTCTGCCGGCCACGACGGGTTCCAGTCCTCGTCCACGGCCTCCAGCGCCGTCTTCCACTCGGGGTGTCCGTCGAGGGCACCTGGCCGCCTCAAATTCGCGAGCCACTGCCCCACGGGCCGGTCGAGCATGGTCGCGGGCCGGGGCGCGCACAGTGTCCAGTGCTGGTCGTAGTAGGCCTTGGCGGCTTCCAGGTTCTCCTGGAACCGCTCATCGGCCAGGGACCACACCATGCCCAACTGCTCCAGTCGCTGAGCGCGCTGGCCGGTCATCTGCCCCGCCCCGTAGGCCCGTCGTTGTTCCGCGACCCATTGTCCAAGCGGTGTCGCGCCCTCGCGGTGTCCGTAGGGCACGCGGGCGTGCCGCTCCCGTTCGGTGAATTTCTTGAGTGCGGCCCAGCCGCGGGCCCAGTCCTGGCGTTCGGTGTCGATGACGTTGAAGGACACCCAGTCCGCGACCATCACCGGATCCCTGGGGGCGGCGAAACGAAGCAGCAGCCGGGATTCTTCCTCGCCCTCCTCCGGCGCGACGCCGATGTTCACGGACGGCTGCGCGACGTCTTTCTGCGGCTCCTGCGGAATCGCAAGCAACTCGATTGCCTCTTCGTCGTGAGCCCGCAGACCTTCCAATACCTTCACCAAAGGGCGATACGACCCCGAGGTGAACATGTCCTCCGGCTGCTCGCCCGGCTGAAGAAATACCGGCACGATCAGAGAGGCGAGCTTGCCCTGTCCGGGTTTTTGCCGGAGTGCCCGGCCGATGGCCTGGACGATGTCGTGCGGCGCGCCCTTGGGGTCCAGGAGGGCAACCGAATCCACGCTTCGAATATCGACACCCTCGCCCAGGACCCGACAGTTGGAGAGCACGGCCCGCTGCGCCGTGGTCCCGAACGAGCCGAGGACTTCCCGCCGGCGTTCGGGGACGTGCTCGCCGCACAGCCAGTTGGCCCAGATCCGCTTCGGGTATGTCTTGGGCTGGTCGGCGTGCAGCTTCGCCGCGACGCGCTCCAGGCCCTCGGCGTACGCCTGCGCCTCGATGGTGCGGTGGTGGAAGGTGATGCACGTCGACAGGTCGTGCTGCGCCATCGTGTGCAGCAACGCGGCCTGCAGCGCCCCGAGCCGCTGACCGCGGACCTCCTCGCTGTGCCGCTCCTCGCCCATCAGCCGCTCCGGCGTGACGACCGGGTCCTTCAGCTCCAGGACGATGATCTGGTACCGCGCCAACAAGCCCCGGGAAACGGCAGAGGCGAGCGAGAGCTTGTACAGGACCGGCCCGAAGACGCTCTCGTCGTCCATGGACGCCGCCATCTCACGCGGCAGCGGATCCCGCACCCCTTCCGTAACCTCGCGGTTCAGCCGCTCCTCCCAGATCCGCGGCGTCGCCGTCAGGTACAGCCGCCGGTAGGCCGGGATGACGCTCTGGTCGTGGATGTCCGCCCACGCCTTCCCCATTGAGCCACTTGTCCGGTGCGCCTCATCAACCACCGCAAGGTCTACTGGATCAAGCTTCTGACCGTAGACACCCTCGAAAGCCTCCGCCAGGACACCCAAGCTGGCGTACGTCGCGTAGATGGTCACCGGCCCCTGCCCGTGCCACAGCGCCAACTGGATCGGGTTCGTCGTGGAGCGCACCTTCAACGACCACAGCCCCGGATCGTCCTGGAGCGAACACACCGTCACCGCCGGCCCTTTGTGCCCAGCCTCGTGCCACGCCCTCACCGTCTGCGCCAAAAGATCCAGCGTCGGCACCAGCACGAGCACACGCCCCCTGGGCACAAGCCGCCTCGCCGACGCGGCAGCCATGATGGTCTTCCCCGTCCCACACGCCGCGTGCACCTGCCCACGAAGACCATTCCAGGGAATACCACCCGGCGGAACATCAAGACCCCGCACAATAGCGGCAACGGCCTCGATCTGGTGATCACGCAACTTCACGGCCATGCCCCGTGCTCTCCATTTCGCGGAATGCGGCGCGTAATAGCAATTGGAATCCAAGGCGCAAGGTGCGCGACGGTAGGGGTGTAGCATCTGATCCCAGACTCTACACAGCCACGACTCATGATGCATCACTCGCACACCAACTTCGCACCCGAAGGTGGCACAGTGACTCAATCTCACTCACGAACGGCCGGTTGCCCTGTATACTGACAGGCCATTGGTGAACACGTCGGGACAGGTTAGACAGTGGGGGGAGGGGTTCAGGGTGGAGCGCAGCGGAACCCGTCACTACAAACGAGGCCGGCACTCCGTCAGGCCGACGACCCGTCACATCCGTTACAGAGGTGGTGACTGGGAATCCCAAGCCCTACACAGTCCCGCGCGCGATGCACCCACCCCTTACTGCCAGCCTCAGGAATCCCGCTTGCGGGATTCCCTCAATTCGCGCTTGCGCGAATTGACATGCACTCAGAATTCCGCTTGCGGAATTCGATTCCCGCGCTTGCGCGGGAATCTGGCGGAGTGTCAGCGGAGCCAC
>NZ_JAPJDM010000053.1:0-13294 GCF_026242095.1 Streptomyces sp. NEAU-W12 | reverse complement strand
GGGACGGCCAGCAGCTTCCGGGTCACCCTGTACAGCAACGAGACGATCACCATGACAGCATCCCAGCTGCTACCGACGCTCCAGGACATGGGTACACCCCTGCAGCGATGACTTTCCGAGCGGTACAGGCTCAAGGGCACCGGCGCGCCGTTGCACCGGCTTCAGAATGTCAAGCAACGCGATGCCAACCGCCAGGCGCTCTGTGGCAGTAGCAAGTTCACCAAGGACTCGGCGATCACGGACGACTCCTGTGACGAGTTCCCCTTCGCCGCCACCTACGAGAGCGGTGCCCTCAACGGCGTGGACCACGGAAGGGACTGCGCCCAGGTGACCGCTGTCCGCGCCGACACCACAGGTGACAACGCCACCGACTGGCCAGTAATCACTCCTGCCGGCCCGTTCACCGGGGAGGAGAAGTGCGTGCGCGGCCACATTCCCGGCAGCCTCAACTCCGACCTGGGCCGCGCCTATGCACTCCTCGTCATGAGTGCGCGTCTAGCTGACAACGACGGCTTCTGGCTGAGGGTGACCTTCTGACCGACGGCCGCTGCCGACTGGTCAGTCGCCCCGTACAGGAACGACGACCGTCGGTAGCGGCCCCGCCACCTCCTGCGGGTCCACCGCCAGGCCGAACTCGCTCTCCACTGCCTCCAGAGCGGCAGCCGGGCCGGAGAAGTCGTCATCCGGCTCGTCCAGGAAGAAGCCGGCCCGGTCCAGAACCCGGTTGAGCCGGTCCGGCTCCGTCCCGGACGCCGGGTCGACCCTCCCCCAGTCGAACAGGGTAAGAATCTTCCCGTCACGGGCGTGCGCCACGCGAACGGAAGCGGTTATGGGTTGCCACACGGACACCGCTTCCGTGCCCCTGGACAGCTCCTTGAGCACCGGCTCCCTGAACGGGACACCCATCTCCGGGAGCGCATCGAACACATACGCCCACCCCGTCCCCTCCGGGCAGTAGACCCGCACCGCCCAGCTCTCCAGACCGAAGTGCTCAGCCACACCGTCGATGGGATACCGGGGCAGCGGATCCGAGCCGGCGGCACCCAACCGGGCCAATACGTCCGCCTCCCCCAGGCCCCGGACCGCTGTCACGCAGAACCACTCGTCCCCCAGCACATCGAACAACGTGGAAGCCATGACGACCCGCACCCTCCTGGTCAGCATCTGCCTGGCGACCGCCAACGCTACGACACATACCTGAACTCCCGGTGACGAACGCTGACACCATGAAACCGGCAAGGGGCTGGTAGCCGGTCTCCCGGTTACCCGGCCACAACAGACTGAACCGCTCCGGGAGCCTCCATCGAACTTGGAGCGGTTCAGTGGACCGAGTGCCGGTCGACGATCAGGTGGACCTTGTGGTCGAAGTGCCCGACGATCCGGGCGAGGAAGCGGCACATGACCGTCGCGTCGAACGCCTCGGTGAAGACCATGAAGTGCATCCGGCCGCGGGTGCTGATCGCGGACATCGCGTTCACGGAGAACCGGTTCCCCGTGCGGCGAACCACCGGAGTCTTCCCCTTCATGCCCCAGGTGCGGCCGATGACCTGATCCGAGCGGATCCCGACCTGGTCGGCGAACAGGATCTCGCCGTCATCAGCCTTCGCCCGGGCCCAGATCGCCGGCCAGGTCTCCTCGTGCCACGTTCGGACCGCTTCCGGATCCTGTTCGACAGCCCGCTTGTCCGGCCGCTGGAAGGTCAGCCCCCAGCGCTTGAGGCACTTGCCCACCCCGGGCTCGGTGAAGCGGACCCCGTACAGCTTGAAGATCAGCCGACCTATCTGCCCCCGCGTCCACAGCTGGCCCGAAAGCCCCAGGCCGGACGGGGTGTGGTCGAGAACGGCCTGCCGCACGGCGGCCTGCTCGGCCTCGGACAGAACCTGATGTTCACCCGCGCGCCGGCCCCGCAGCCGGGACAACAACGCGTCCCGCCCGTCAGCCTGCCACCTCACCCACCAGTTGTCCACGGCCCTGACCGACACCCTGAACAGAGCGGCAACCTCCACCCGGTCCCGGCCCTCCACGAGGCGCCGACACCGCCAGCAACCGCACAGCCTCCTGCGCGTCCGGTGACCAAGTCCGCGCATCCCCCACCAAATCACTCACACACTGTCAATGAGCCTGAACCCAAAGCGTTTCGGATCAATATGCGGTGCTGAACCATATCGAAATGGGGCAGCGACATAAACCGCATGCCGGCCTTAATTTGGGTAAACGCCCTCTGAGTATTCGAATCACGCAATGCGTGCACATCGCCATGAAGTGACTGATGGTTCACCCATTTGGAGCAATTCGTTAACCTCGAAAAGATCAACTAGCGTTACAGTGCGGGAGATTCATTCCGCACTGTGCGGCAAGAAAGGGCATTGCTATGACTGCTATGTACGATCGCTTGGCCGAGCTGCTGACGAACAAACTCGGTGTCGACGCTGCGGAGTTGCATCCCGCCGCCACGTTCGAGGAACTCGACGTCGATTCGCTCGCCCTCGTCGAACTCACCGACATCATCGAAGGTCAGCTCGGAATCGTCATGGCGGAGGGTGAGATCAGGAAGGGAGCAACGCTGGCCGAAGCCGCGCAAGCCCTCGACATACACGCGGCCGCCGACCGGTGAGCCGTGAAGTGGCCGTGACGGGGCTGGGGTTGGTATCGCCCGCCGGTGTGGGAACTGAACTGACTTGGCGAGGTGTCTGCGCAGGTGTCGGCACCGCCACCGAGGACCCTGCTCTGGCCTCCGCCCCGGTGGGAATCTCCTGCCGTGTCCCTCCGTACGATGCGGACGCCCAATTCGGTGCGGCCGAGGCGTGGCGTCTGGACAGGTTTGTCCAACTGTCTCTCCTGGCCGCCCGGGAGGCAGTGTCCGACTCGGGTCTGGAGCCCGCCCACTGGGACGGAACCCGGGTGGGCGTGGTGATCGGCTCGGCGGCAGGCGGTGTGGCCACCTTCGAAAGCCAGCACGCCGGCTTCCTGGAGAGGGGGCCCAAGGGAGTATCCGCGCTCTTCCATCCCATGGCGCTGGTCAACATGGTCTCCGGCCGACTCGCCATCGAATTCGACGCCACCGGCCCCAACCTGGTGACGGCCACTGCTTGCGCGTCGGGTGCCACCGCGATCGGTGTCGCACGCGACCTGCTGGTCTCGGGTGCCTGCGACGTGGTGATCGCCGGTGGCACGGAAGCCGCGATCTCGCCCACATTCGTCACCGGCTTCGCCCGGATGGGAGCATTGTCCCGTCAGTCCGCGCGACCTTCCAGTGCATCCCGGCCCTTCGACGCGAACCGCGACGGCTTCGTCATCGGCGAAGGAGCGGGGGTACTGATCCTGGAGCGCCTCGACCATGCCCGACGGCGCGGCGCGGACGTACGGGCAAAACTCGTCGGGTACGGAGCATCAGCAGACGCCAGCCACGTCACCGCCCCGCACCCGCAGGGGCGGGGGATTGAACAGGCGATGCGCCGTGCCTGTACGGACGCCGGGTTGCAGCCGGAGCAGGTCGGACATATCAACGCCCACGGCACCTCGACCCAGCTGAACGATGCCGTGGAAGCGGAGGCGATCCGGCGCCTCTTCGGAGCGGAAGTCCCTGTGACATCCACCAAAGGGGTCACCGGTCACACCCTTGGCGCGGCCGGCGCGATCGAGGCGGCACTGACTGTTCTGTCACTTTCCCGCCAGACCCTCCCGCCGACCGCGAACCTGGAACGACTGGATCCCGCCATCACGCTCGATGTCGTGACTGGCCGGCCGCGCCCTGTCGCCACCTCGTACGCACTCACCAACTCGGCCGGTTTCGGCGGCCACAACGTCAGTCTCGCCTTCGCAGTCTGACGCTTGCGGTCCACAGTCAAGACACAGGGAAAGAACACATCCATACCATGCCCTCCAGCACATCCGAGGACCGCGACGAGCTGATCCGGCTGGTCTTCGACGGAACCTTCGACAACGTCCACGCAGATCTCCGCGACACGGTCTCGGATCCGCTCTTCGCGCCGCGCAGCGGGCTCGACGCGACCCAGCAGGGGAGACTCGCATACGACCGGAGCCGCCTCGTCCACGCACGTACCGGGCCCGCGCAGAAAGTCCTCGACGACCCCCTTCGCCTCTTCGCGCTCAGCGAATGGCCGTCGCTGATGGATACGACCACACTGCCCCTGCTCATGAGCCACTACAACCTCTGTCTGGGAACCCTCCTGCACCACAGCGCAGGGCGCGACGACCTCGACGACATCATTGAAGAGCTCGCCACCATGCGGTCGGTCGGCATGCTGATGGTCACCGAACTGGGCTTCGGGAACAACGCGGCAGCGATGCGCACCAGGGCCGTGTACGACCCGCTGGCCGATGAGTTCGTTCTGAGCACGCCGGACCCGCAGGCGCAGAAGTTCATGCCGTACACCGGCATCCAGGACATTCCGAAGATCGCGGTCGTGATGGCCAGGCTTGTCGTCCAGGACACCGACCGAGGCATCTTTCCCTTCATCGTCAGAATCTGCGACGCCGAAGGTCTTCTCCCAGGTGTGCGGGCCACAGCCCTGCCGGACAAACCCGGTCTCGCTCTGGACAACGGCGTCACCTGGTTCGACGGCGTACGCCTGCCTCGCCGCAATCTGCTGGGCGGAGCCATGGGACGGCTCATGCCGGACGGCACCTTCGAGAGCACGATACCCAGCCGGCGACGGCGGTTCCTCACTTCCCTCGAGCGGGTACAGCCCGGCAGGCTCTGTCTGGCCTCCGCCCTCGTCGCGGCCGGGCGTGCCAGCCTGTACATCGCCCTGAGGTACGCGCGACAGCGCAAAACTTTCGCACCGGGCGAGAGCGACGTGCCCGTCATCGCCTACCGAAGCCAGCAGACGGCACTCTTCCGGGCGCTCGCCGACGTCTACGCCATGACGTTTCTCGTCAACAGCACGAAACGCGCATTCGTACGCACCGGAGTCAGCGATGACACCAACCACCTGATCTCCCTCACCAAAGTTGTCAGCAGCTGGTCGATGACCGACGTCCTCACCACCTGCCGCGAACGCACAGGGGCGCAGGGCATGTTCTCCGCCAACCGCATCGCGGACTACATCGCCATGGCCCAGGGCGTGGTCACGGCCGAAGGCGACAACCTGCCTCTCCTGGCGAAGGCGGGCAACGAACTCCTTGCCCACCCCCCCCGCCACGGACACCGGCACCCCCGAGCCGCAGGGAAGGAGCCTGACCGACCCCTCCTTCCACCGTGAACTGACACGGTTCCGCCAGTCGCGCCTGACCGACACCACGGCGTATGCCATGCGCCGTGAGATCCGCGGCGGGAGCTCCCTGTTCGACGCCTGGAACCATCACATCAATGCGGCGCTCACCCTTGCTGAGTCCCGAGGACGCGAACTGGCCCTCGAGGAACTTCACACGGCCGCCACCCAAGCCACCACCCCACGCACCCGTGAGGCACTCGGCCTGCTGGCGGCGCTCTACGGGCTGGGCCTCACGGAGCGGGACGCCGCATGGCACCTGGCCCACGGAACGCTCACCCCACATCAGGTCACTCGTATCCCGACTCTGCTGGAAGCGCTCAGTACCCGTGTGCTGCCCTATGCGGACCTGCTCGTCGACGGGTTCGGCCTCACGGACGAGCTTCTGCGCGCCCCAGCACTCCGCCCAGGGCTCACCGACTTCCACGCCTGACAGTTACCAGTGAAGAGGTACCCTGCCGTGAGTGTGACTCTCGCATCCGCGTCGCCCGTCACCCGCATCGAACAGACCGGCCCGGCGGACGTCCGCAGGCTCGTGACCGTACAACCAGGGATGTGCGGGCCCACCGCACTGTTTGCCGCCAGGGTCGGTGACTGGACCTGGGAAAGCGTCAGCACCGTCTGCGGACTCGATGTCTTCAACGCCCAGGACGCCCAGGGGCGCGCCGCTTACCTGGCGTTCCACTACTTCCGCATTCGCTCCGGAGGCCATCTCACCCCTGAGCGGATCACCTTCGGGGACAGGCTGGAAGTCATCACCCGAGTCTTCTCCCAAGGCCGCCGCTCGGTGCTGACCCTCCACCGCATCCGAAGGCTTCCCCAGGGAGCCACCGAGCTCGACGCCTCGTTCGACCTCGAGGAATTTCACGAACGGCCACGGCCCGACTGCCTGTACGTGGAAAACCTCAACCACTGGCTCACCCGCGGGGCCGGCCACACCAATGTCGGACTGGTGCACACCCCACCTGTCGGCTTCGACCACACGCGCCTCCCGGAATTGCCCGACGTCTACTCACCGAAGACACCGTGCAGACAAGCCAGGGCCGACCATCGTTTTCACGATCCGGCCACGGCCCACTACACCCCGTCGGGCGACCAGCTGATCGTCAACCATCGCGTAGATGTGACACGCGACATCAACGGTGTCGGGCTCATGTACTTCGCCTCGTTCCTCAGCATCGCGGAGGGGGCACTGCTGGAACTCTGGCGTGGCCTTGGCCGGACCGACCGGGCGTTCCTCGACCGTTCGCTCCAGGACATACGGATCTGCTATCTCGGCAACGCCGATCTCGATGCGACACTGCGCCTTCATCTACGCCTCGCGCGCGATCCCGAGAACCAGCACCACGAGCGGGCCGACATCCTCATCCAGGACACTGCGGGCAACCGCGCCCTGGCCGTCGCGTCCTTTCGTGTCCACACCGCAGGACCGCAGTGAGGAGTGGGAGTCGACGACCTGGGCTGGGGGGTCAGCGCCTGCCGGTGGTGACCCTCGCGCACGCACGGCAACGCCCCCGCCCGACCGCTTGAATTCCAGCGATCGTCGCAACACGGGTTCAATCTGCGGCGGGGCAAGCAGTTTAGTAGCTGTTGTCGTTCCGATCTTGAGGGGTGGGTGTCGAACGGGAGTCTCGTTCGGGTGATCGCGGCCGGCCACGGGCATGAAGGCAGGGCCTCTTGGTAGCTCGAGGTTGCGAAGCCGACCGAGATCCAGGAGACCCTGTTGCCGCAGTTGTACGTGCTCGCGCCGGTGGAGTTCAACTCGGCTGCTCCGTCGTGTGATTGTGTCGCTCACCGGTTCGGGAATGCGGCCGATCACCCGGAACGTGTTCGGCGGTACCCCTCGGATATGACGAACGCGGAGTGGGCCGTGGTCCGGCCGCTGCTGCCGGTGCCGGGCTGGCTGCGGGGCCGCGGCGGACAGCCGGAGGCGTACTGCCACCGAGCGATGCTGGACGCTGTGCGCTATCTCGTGGACAACGGCGTCAAGTGGCGGGCGATGCCCAGCGACTTCCCGCCGTGGGACCGGGTCTACGCGTTCTTCCGCCGTTGGCGCGACCACGTGCTGGTCAGAGAGTTCCACGACCGGCTGCGCGGCCGGGTCCGCCTGGAGGCGGGGCGGGATGCCGAGCCGAGTGCGGGAGTGATCGATTCTCAGTCAGTCAAAGCGGACGCGGTTGTCGGCACGGACAGCCGGGGCTTCGACGGCGGGAAGCTGATCAACGGGCGCAAGCGGCACGTCGTGGTCGACACCCTGGGGCTGCTGCTGGGCGTGATGGTCACAAGCGCGGGCATCGGTGACCGCGCCGCCGCGAAGGTGCTGCTGGAGCAGGTGGCCGACGCGCATCACCGGCTGGAACTCGTCTGGGCCGACGGCGGTTACACCGGCAGCCTCGTCGAGCACTGCCCGGCCGCGTTCGCCCTGGTCCTGGCGATCGTCAAGCGAAGCGACGACACGCGCGGCTTCGTGGTGCTGCCCAAGCGGTGGATCGTCGAGCGTCTCTTCGCCCACCTGATGCGAAGCCGTCGCCTGGTGCGCGACTTCGAACGCCGCACCACCAGCGCCGAGGCGATGGTCTACTGGTCGATAACCATGGTCATGACCCGCCGCCTGGCCCGTTCACGCCCGGCGCGAGCGTGAACCGGCCCGGCGCCGGCTCGGCCAGCCAGCCCCGCGCGACCAGACGTTTCGCCTTCGACCGCAACGCCTCCACCTTCGCGGGCACCACGTCCATGCCGAAGGCGGCGGTCATCTCCTGGCAGGTCAGCGGGCTCTGGCCGAGACGGACCCGGTCCGCGAGCGCGGCCAGGACGCGCTGATAGTCCGCCGACAGTGCCGTCCGTGGCAGCCCCTCGTGCCACACCGGAACCTGCGACTTCACCCTCGCCGCCGCGGGCGGTGGCACCTGCACTTCGGCTTTCGTCTCGGCACCGCCCGGTCGTTCGGCGGCAACCGCGCCGGCTGAATTACCGCCCGGCGCGGACAGCACCGCACCTACACGCTCGCGGGCAATCGTCCACTCCAGCCACTCCTGCTCGGCCGCCGCGAGCTTGGCCTGGATGCGGTCGGCCTCCTCGCGCAGCCCATCCACTCGACGACGGGCGGCAAGCTCGTGCTGTTCCAGCAGTCCGACAACCGACGGCATCCGCAACCTCCACGGGAGCGACGAAACGACGATCCATCACTCCCACACGGACACCACCCCTATCCCTGACCAGGGGAAACGAAGTCACCAGACTCGGAAAGACAACAGGCTCTCAGCTTGGCGTTTATCCTCGGCGGGCTTGGTGTTCCTTGATCGACTCGGCACGTTTGACCGTCTTGCCGACGTTGTGGCGTGTGGCCGGTGCTTGTTCTTCGAGCCGGGAGGCCGTCCCGGGCCCGGCTTGGACGGTTTCGGTGCGGCCGCCGGACGAGCCGCCGTCGCGCGGACGTTGCGAAACCCTCGGCGGACGCGGGCGGGGGTGAGACTGCGGGGTGCGGCGGGTCGCTCCCAGGGACGGCGCAGGTCCTCGGTGAGGGGGCGGGCGAGACGGAGCTGAGTGTGGGCGACGATGATCAGCCAGGTCCACAGATCGGCGCTGTCGGCGTGACGGACCTTGGGGGCCGTCCAGCCGAGGGTCTGCTTCATCAGCCGGAAGGTGTGCTCCAGGTCGAATCTGCGGAGGAAGGACTGCCACCAGCGGTCCACGTCCACCGGTGTTGCGGCGGTGGACGAGCACCACAGCCAGACCGGTTTCGGGTCGCGGTCGCCCGGCAGACGCTCGACCTTGAGACGAATCAACGTGCCATGTAGGATGGGCAGTTCCTCTTTGGCGTGGTGTAGCCAGGGGCCTCGGTGGGTGAGCCTGGGGTGCATCCTGTCCCAGGCGATCGTCTCGGCCTTGCCGTAGCGGGTGGTGTCCGTGACCGTGGTGACGTCGGGCTCGTGCCAGCTGTCGGGCTTGGCGAAAGTGAGCACACCGCCGTGCCGGCGGGGCCGCCCGCCCTTCGGGCCGCAGTGGGTCGGGCCCGGGTCGCGGAGCATGACCCGGTCCGAACGCAGGCGCCCGAGCAACGTCACCGGCAGGTCGGCCAGGGCGTGAGTGAGGTAGGTGACGTCGTAGCCGGTGTCCATCACGATCAGGATCTCCGGGTCACCCGGCCGCCAGTGCCCGGCCCGCGTCAACCGCTGAACGACATCGCGCAGTTGGGCGGCGGTGACGAGCGTCGCGTCGTCGGCGGGCCCCAGACGCACGGCGTCCAGCAGGGCGATCCAGGAGGTACGGCCGGATTCCAGTGCGGCGACGAAGGAGTACGGCCAGCCCGGCACGAACTGGTCCGTCTTGCGGTCACCACGTCCGTAGACGTGGCAGAACAACCGGTCGTCGCTGGTCGGAGCATCAGGACGGAGCCAGTTGCTCACGTCCACGGCCAGCACGATCCGGCCGTCGGCCGCCTTCGGCAGCGGCAGGCCGGCCAGCGTGCGGCGCAACCGCGTCGGCTCCAGCCAACCGCGGTCCAAGGCTGCGTACAGGGCGCCGTGCCCGCGCCGGTGCTCGACCGCCAGCGACAGCTCGACCAGGGTCTTCACCGGCCCGTCCGCGCACAGCACCGCGTCGGTGAGCTCGAAGAGCGCATCCGCGCGAGCGTAGAGGCATTCGTAGAACTCGACCCGAAAGCGGGACAACACGTCCAACGCCTCGCCTGCGGGCGCATCGACAGACAGACTCCTACACAGCGGCCGTTCTCTTGTACTTCGTGACTCGACATCTCGAAGCGTGGAGAACGGCCGCCTCCGCTGTCCTGGAAAGAATCACAGGTCAGCAGGATGAGTGACCCGCGATGTTAAACGCCAAGCTCAGCCCGGCGACAAGTGGCATCTGGACGAGGTCTTCATCAAGATCAACGGTGAGCAGAAATACCTGTGGCGGGCTGTCGACCAGGACGGGATGGTGCTGGACATCCTGGTGCAGAGCCGCCGGGACACGGCTGCGGCCAGGCGCTTCTTCCGCACGCTGCTGACGAAGACGGGCGGGGTGCCGCGGGTGATCGTCACGGACAAGCTCCGCTCCTACGGCGCGGCCCACCGCGAGGTCATGCCCTCCGTCGAGCACCGTTCACACAAGGGCCTGAACAACCGGGCCGAGAACAGCCACCAGCCCACCCGGCAACGAGAACGGGCGATGAAAGGCTTCCGCAGCGTGGGCGCCGCGCAGCGGTTCCTGGCCGCGTTCAGCGGCATCTCACCCCACTTCCGGCCCCGCCGCCACCTGATGACCGGCACCCAACACCGCGCCGAGATGACCGTCCGCTTCGCTATCTGGGAGCAGGTCACCGGCGTCACCAGCCGGCCCGCCGCGGCCTGAGCCCAGGGCCGGCACCCGGCCCCACCACACCTCGACACCCCGTCAGACACCCGCACACCCAACAACGTGACAACGCCCGGCCCCGGCCTCCCGCACCTACTACGACCGCCAGCGAGCCCGCGGCAAGACCCACACCCAGGCCCTTCTCCGCCTCGCCCGCCAACACATCAGCGTCCTGTTCTCCATGCTCCGCGACGGCACCTTCTATGAACCCCGCGTCCCCAAGGACGTCGAACTCGCCGCCATGACCCCAGCGAGTCGAACCGTCCCAACCCGAACCCAGGCGCCTTGACGAAATACATAAGAGGCACCCCCCACTTGTCTGGGATGGGATATGCCGACCGGCCACGGCACTCTTTATCCGGCCGATGGCGATGAGCTGCCTTCGGCGCATTCGGTGACGACAATGAGGGGAAAGAGATGTCCATACGAAGAAAAGCCATCGGGATGCTGGCAGCAGCAGCCGCTGGTCTGACGGTGGCGGGGGCTCCGGCTGCTGTTGCGGCCCCGTCTGCGGCGGGCAACGCGGTCACGGCCTCTGTATGGCGGAACATCGCCCTGACCGGGACCTACACGATCCGCGACGACGAGGGCATCTTCGCCGCCGGTACGTACTGCAGCGGCAACGTCGCCTCCGAGGGCTGGGTGAACGAGGTCCGCACGCCGTCGGTGTGGTGGGAAACCACGTGCGGGGGCGAGATCCGTGTGGAGAAGCACGTATCCGCAGAGACGGACGCCAACGGCGGAGTCATGATCCATGTGACCCTGCAGTTCTACGAGGGCACGAACGACACCAACACCGACCTCGACGCCGAGTACCACTTCAACCGCTACGTCCCCGCAGGACAGACCTCGACGGTCAGCGAGATCACGCTCCGCAACGGGGAGAACGGCGGCAAGGACTGGGCGAAGCTCAACTTCGTCCTGCACAACAACCGCTGACGCCGTATTGGGGCGTCGGTCGCGCGCCTCGGAACACACGCGATTCCCGGGCACGGTAAGCGGAGGCACAGCCACCTGCGCAAACCGGGCCCGGGAACCGCGGTACACGCTAGCCTCGGACCATGAGGCGCTACGGGGGAGTAACGCGGGTCGGCGGGATCGGGGACGCTGCGGCGCGGGGGGTTCAGTCCGCGCGGAACGTCGAGGATTTCTTCGGAACGGTGAAGCGGGTCATACAGCCTGTGCTGAGGTTCGACGTCTGTGCCTGTGTGACCGTGGATCCGCAAACGTTGATGAACACCGGCGGTGACTATCGGGACGGCCTGCCGTCCGCCATGATGCCGCGCATGCTCGACATCGAGTACCGCGAGGGAGACGCCAACGACCTGTCGGATCTAGCGGCCAGACCGACGCCGGTGGGCTTGCTCAGCCGGGAGATGAGCGGAAACCTCGACCTCAGTCCCCGGTACCGGGACATCATGCGGCCCCTGGGTTTCCGCGACGAGTTACGTGTGCTGCTGCGGGACCGCCACGGGGCATGGGGCGCCCTGGTCATGGGCCGCGGAGACGACGTACCCCCGTTCGGCTCCTCGGACCTGGCTGTGGCGGCGTCGCTGGTCCAGCCGCTGGGAGCCGCACTGCGTCGGCTGCACCTGACACGGCTCGCCGAGGAAAGCGCCTCGGCGGTGGCGCCGGGACTGGCGCTGCTGGACGGTGACCATCAGGTGGTTCATGTGACGCCCACCGTGGCCATGTGGTTCGACGACCTGGCTCATGCCAACGGCGTACCGTCCGGTGGCCACGGCCACGGCCACGGACTGCCTCCCGCCGTGTATGCGGTGGCAGCGGCGGTGCAGGCTCCCGGGGCCGCGGCCTCCCACACCTCGTGGATGCACAGTCGCAGGCATGGCCGGGTGCGGTTGCACGCCTGGCGCCTGGACGAACCCACGACGACCTCGGCCCGCACCGCCGTCGTTGTCGAACAGGCCGGTCCCGCCGAGCACATCGCGCTGATCGTCGCAGCATACGGACTGACCCCTCGTGAGAGGGACATCACCGCCCTGGTACTGCGGGGGCAGTCTACAGCCGACATCAGCCGTAATGTCGGCTTGTCGCCATACACGGTCCAGGACCATCTGAAGGCGGTGTTCAACAAGACGGGCGTCCGCAGTCGGCGTGATCTGGTCGCCGCTCTCTTCGCCCGTCATTACTCGCCGGACGTAGCGCCGGCCGTATCCGCACCACAGCGTCGTACCCCGTCCCGGCCCACCGCGGAATCCGGATAGGGTCCAAAGCACGGTCCATGCAATGTGAACCGTTCCGGGTTCGGTAGAGACTCGATTCCGTGAAAGGATTGAGTCATGGCACGTCCCTCCTCCTATCCCGTTGAGCTGCGCAAACGAGCGGTCCGTATGGTCGCCGAGGTTCGTGGTGACTATCCGAACGAGTCGGCCGTGCTGCGGGCGGTCGCCCAGAAGCTGGGCATCGGTTCGGCCGAGACCCTGCGGAACTGGGTGAAGCGCGATGAGGTCGACTCCGGGAAGCGTCCGGGGACGACCACGGAGGAGTCCGCGCAGATCAAGGCGATGAAGAAGGAGATCGCCGAGCTGAAGCGGGCGAACGACATCTTGAAGGCCGCGGTGGTGAGGTCAATGGGTCGGTGCAACATCCCAGGTAGAACTGCTGCTGGAGGTGTTGCTGGGTGGCGAGAATCGGGCGTCCGGGGCTGTCGGACGAGCAAAAGCGTGAAGTGTGGCGACGGTGGCGGG
>NZ_JAPJDM010000052.1:0-15222 GCF_026242095.1 Streptomyces sp. NEAU-W12 | reverse complement strand
GCTGAATGTGACGGCCGCCGCCGAGGCGCCCGCCACCTCGCCCGCCTGCATCGCCAGCGCCACCGCCAGTTTCGTCGCCAGCCAGTTCTCGGCGAAGACGATCGACGGCGGCTGCTGATTGTGGCGTGCCGGCCGACCGGCCGCAGAACGTCTTCCGTTCACCGCGGCCGGCCGCCCGGCGGTCTTCCCCCCCCTCACCCTGCGACCGATCAACCCCGTTCACCCGCACACCAGATGGGAACCGACCGATGGCACATCAATCGGACCCCGGAGATCTGCTGAAGATGGCGGACCTCCTGACACCCGCCGCGATCCGTGCCGCGGCCACCCTCCGCGTGGCGGACCATCTCGGCGCCGGCACGGGCGATGTGGCGAAGCTGGCGGAACTCACCGGCACCCGCCCAGACCTGCTGCAGCTGCTGCTGCGTCACCTTCGGGCGCAGGGGGTGCTCACGTGCGACGACGACGGGGCGTACAGCGTCACCGAACTCGGCGAGAGGCTGCGCGAGGACCATCCGGAGAGCTTGCGGGGCCACTTGACCATGGACGGCCTGCACGGACGAGCCGCCCTCGCGCTGGTGAACCTCCTGCACACCGTCCGCACCGGGGAACCGGCCCACGGGACGATCTTCGGGCGCGGCTACTGGGAGACCGTCAACGAGGATCCCGACTTCGTCGAGGCACTGGAACAGAGCGACGCCGGCCCGCAGCTCGGCTGGGGCGCCGAGCTGATCTTCGACAGCTACGACTGGAGTCGCGTCGGCCGGGTCGTCGACGTGGGCGGCCACAGCGGCGCGATCCTGATGGAACTGCTGCGTCGACAGCCTCACTTGAACGGCACGCTGGTCGATCTGAAGAACGTCGCCGAGGTCGCCGGACGCAGGTTCGCGGCCGCGGGGCTCGCGGACCGGGCCGAGGTGGTGGTGGGCAGCTTCTTCGAACCGCTGCCCGCGGGCGGCGACGTCTACCTCCTGTCGGCGATCCTCGCCGACTGGCCGGACGAGCGGGCCACCGCGATACTGCGCCGCTGCGCCGAGGCGGTGGGACCCGACGGGAAGGTGCTGCTGGCCGAGGTGAACCTGCGCGTCCCGCGCGAGATACCCGAGTCGGCGGCCCTCGAGCTGTGGCTCCGCGTCACGATGCCGGCTCCCGTCCGCAGCGTCGAACAGCTGAAGGCGCTGGGCGCCGCCGCCGGTCTCCGCCTGAACTGGGAGGGCCCGGCGACACCCGTCCGCTCGATCCTGGAGTTCTCGCCGTGCTGACTTTCGACGCCGTCGACAAGAGCTTCGGCGGCCGGCGAGTGCTCGACGCTCTCACCTTCGACGTGCGCCCTGGCGCGATCTTCGGGTTCTGCGGCGCCAACGGCGCCGGCAAGACCACCGCGATGCGGATCGCGCTCGGCGTGCTGGAAGCGGACTCCGGCTCGGTCCGCTTCAACGGCGCCGATGTCGACGCGCACTCCCGGCGGCGCTTCGGATACATGCCGGAGGAACGGGGCCTCTACGCCAAGATGACCCCCCTCGACCAGCTGGTCCACTTCGCGCGGCTGAGCGGCGTCCCGCGCCGGGAGGCCGCACGGCGGGCCGCCGAGTGGCTCGAGCGGCTGGGCGTGGTGGCCGGTCCCAGGGACGCCCTGGAGAAGCTGTCCCTCGGCAACCAGCAGAAGGTCCAGCTGATCGCCGCCCTGATCCACGACCCGGCCGTACTGGTCCTCGACGAACCGTTCTCGGGACTGGACCCGGTGGCCGTGGACGCCATGGCGGAGGTGCTGCTGCAGTCCGCCCGCGATGGAGTGCCGATCGTCTTCTCCAGCCACCAGCTGGAACTGGTGGAACGGCTGTGCGACCGGGTCGGGATCCTGCGCGGCGGACGTCTGGTCGCCGAGGGCACCGTGGCCGAGCTGCGTCGCACCGCCGATCCCGGCCGGCCGCGTCTTTCGGTGACGGACGTACCCCCGCGGTGGGCCGACGCCCTTCAGGGCGCCCGGGTGCTGGCCGAGGGGGACGGCGTCATCACCCTGGAACTGGAGTCCGACCGTGCGGCGCAGGCTGCCCTGGCCGCGGCGCAGTCCGCGGGCCGGGTGGAGTCCTTCGGCCGGCACGAGCCCGCACTGGCCGACATCTTCCGGGAGGCGGTGGCATGAACCGCAACCAGCGTACGGACCTGGCGCTCATCAGGATCGTCGCGGCCCGTGAGGTCACCCGGCAGCTGCGCAACAAGGCCTTCTGGGCATCGGTGATCGTGACCGCCGCGATGCTGTGCCTGTCGTTCTCGCTGACCGATGTACTCAAGGGCGACGGGGAGAGCCCTCCGGCCGTCGGCGTCGTCGGTGAGGGGAGCACGGTCGCCGCGGCGCTGCGCCCCCAGGTCACGGTCGAGCCGTACACGGACACCGGCACCGCCCGGACGGCCCTGCGGGACGAGGCGGTCGATGCGGTGGTGCTGCCGGACGGCGGCGTACTGGTCCTGCGGAACCTGTCGGCCGAGCTGGGCCGTACGATCCAGCAGGCCCAGCAGACGGCCGATCAGGTCGACCGGCTCAAGGAACTCGGCGCGGCGCGGGAGGAGACCGAGCGGGCGATCGCACCGCCGGCGCTCAGGGTCAGCGCCCTCGGCGCGGACGCCGGCGTGGTCCAGGAACGGACGATGACCGCGGGGATCGGGGTGTTCCTGCTTTTCATCCTGATGCTCATATCGGGGCTGGGCATCGCCCAGGGAGTCGCCGAAGAGAAGTCCAGCCGCATCGTCGAGGTGCTGCTGGCGAAGGTCCGGGCCTGGCACCTGCTCGCCGGCAAGATCGTCGGCCTAGGTGCGGCCGCACTGGTGCAGATCGCGCTGATGATGACGGCCGTGCTGACGGCGGCCGTCGGCTTCGGAGTGCTGAAGGCCCCGCTGAACGCCGTCGGTACCGCCGCCAACCTGCTGCTGTGGTTCGTACCGGGCTACGTCCTCTTCGTGACCCTCTACGCGGTGGCCGGTGCGCTGGTCTCCCGGCAGGAGGACGTCAACCACGTCATCGGGCCGGTGAACATGCTGCAGATGCTGAGCCTGGCGGGCCCGGCACTGGCGGTGCGGCCTGCGCCAGACGACGCGCTGCTGACCGTCGTCTCGATGACACCCGGCCTGTCCTGGGCCGCGATGCCGATGCGCATGGCGGTCACCGAGGTGCCGTGGTGGCAGGCGTTCGCCGCCTTCGCGCTGATGCTGCTGGCGATCGCCGCACTGGTGAGGTTCGGCGGCCGGATCTACCGCAGCGGACTGCTCAGGTACGGCGGGATCGTCAAGGTCGGAGAGGCTCTGCGCGGTGCAGCTCACTGAACGTCCCGTCCACGAGGGGGAGTTGGGCACGATGAAGGCAACGACGAGCACGGACGCGGCGAACGCCGCGCCCTCGGCCGGGGGTACGGACGCCGCAGAGCCGCAGCAACTGCGCGTCCTGCGTGAACTGACCCGGGGCAGGGCGGCGCAGACCTGCGCGGTCGCCCTGCTCGCGCTGGTCTCCGCGGCGGCCACGCTGGCCCTGCCGATGGTGGTGGGCAGACTGCTGGCCGTCATCCAGCGCGGCGACAGTCCGACCTGGTGGGTCGTGGCGATGGTCGGGGCAGGTCTGGGTTCGGCCGCCGCTGGGGCACTGGCCGCCTATCTGCTGGGGCTGATGGGCCGGGAACTCATCCGCGGACTGCGCGAGCGCACCATGCGGCACTCGCTGGAACTGCGGCTGCAGGACAGCCGGACCGAGGGGTCCGGCAATCTGGTGGCACGGCTGACCGCGGACGCGGCCATGGTCAAGAACCTGGTCGACATCGGCCCCATCCAGCTGCCGATGGCCGGCATCACGGTACTGGGCACGCTGGTCATCATGGGCCTGCTCGACTGGGTCTTGCTGTCGATCACGGTGCTGGCCTTCGTGGTGGCCGTGGGGCTCATCGCCCTGGTCGTCAGGGGCCTGCGCCGCCGGTACACGGCCGTCCAGGGCGAGATCGGGGCGCTCGCGCAGCACTTCGTCGCCGCTCTGGACTCGCTGACCATCATCAAGGCCTACCGGGCCGAGAGGATCGTTGGCGACCGGCTAGCCGCTCGCGCCGGCAAGGTGGCGCGGCTGGAGACCGGCGCGGCCCGGATGGAATCCCTGATGGTCCCGATCATCAACCTCGGTCAGCAGATCGCCCTGGTCAGCGTGGTCATCGGTGGCGGCAGCCGCATGCTCGACGGCCATCTGCCGCTGGCCGACTTCATCTCCTTCCTGCTGTACCTGTTGCAGCTCACCGCACCGCTGATCATGGCGGCGTCCGGTGTGAGCGGTCTACAGATGGGACTGGTGGCCCGCAAGCGGTTCGAAGCGCTGTTCGCCCTGCCGACGGAGCCGGCGGCACGGGCCGCCACGGTACCGCCGGGGCTCGTCCCCACGTCCCCCGAGGACGACGCCCCCACGGCCGTACGCTTCGAGGACGTCGTGTTCGCCTACGACGGTCACCCGGTGCTGCGGAACGTGGATCTGACGGTCCCGCTGCACGGTCTCACCGCCCTGGTCGGACTCTCCGGATCGGGCAAGACCACGGCCCTGAGCCTGGTCGAAGGCTTCATGGAGCCGAACTCGGGGCGCATCGAAGTGATGGGCCGTCCCCTGACGGACTGGCCGCTGGACGAACTGCGTTCCCGGATCGCCTACGTCGACCAGTCCAGCACCCTGCTGCAGGACACCGTCCGGGAGAACCTGCTGCTCGGCCGGACGGACGAGCCGTCCGACGCGGACCTGATGGCGGCCCTCGACCGGGTCGGCCTGGCGGAGGAGATCCGGCGGCTGCCCCAGGGGCTGGACACGGTCCTGGGAGGCGCGGCCGATCTCTCTGGCGGCCAGCGCCAGCGGCTCGCGCTGGCCCGAGCGGTACTGGCCGACGCCCGGCTGGTGCTCCTCGACGAGCCCTCCTCGCACCTGGACTCCGTAAACGAGCGGAAACTGCGGGACGTGGTGGACGAACTGGCCGCGGACCGCGCCGTGCTGGTCGTCGCCCACCGCATCTCCACGGTCCAGCACGCCGACCACGTGATCGTACTGGACGCCGGCCGGGTGGTGGACCAGGGCACGCATCTGAACCTCCTCGACCGGTGTCCCGACTACGCCGACCTGGTGAGCGGGCAGGTCCTCAGCACCGTCTCCCGATGACCGCGGCCAGGAGCCGACCGTACGACCAGGCCAGGAGCCGTCCCATGACCGACCGGACCGACAGCGTGTACTCCGTACTCATGCCCTTCGCGCCACCGCGGCCCGAGCAGATCCTGCCGTTCGCCGCGCTCACCCAGTGGAGCGGCGCCCACCGCCTGTGGCAAGGCCAGGCCATGCTCAACCAGCCGCACCAGGCCTTCGCCTACGCCGCCGCGTCCGGCTTCCGGGTTCCGGTGGGACTCGGCGTGACGCTCATGCCGTTCACTCACCCCTACGAGGCGGCGCTCCAAGCCCAGTCGCTGGCGGCGGCAACCGGACACCCCGTGGTGGCGGGCTTCGGACCGGGCGCGGCGGTGCTCCAGCGCAGCATGTGCGGAGCCCCCTACCGCAGCCCGCTCGCCGCGTCACGCGAGTACCTCACCGCCGTGCGCGGCCTGCTCGACGGCGAGTTGGTCGAGCAGGACGGCACGTACTTCACCTGCCACGGGAAACTGCTCCCCGTGCCACGGCCCCCCATCGAGGTGGGCCTGGGTGTACTGCGTCCCGGGATGGCACGGCTGGCGGGCGAGGTGGCCGACACGGCCATCACCTGGCTCACCCCCGCCGCCTATCTGCGCGACACCATCGTGCCCGCGCTGCGCGAGGGTGCCAAAGCGGCGGGACGCCCGGTCCCGCGCCTGGTCTCCATCGTGCCCGTGGCCCTGGCGGAAGCGGACCGCGCCCCGGCTGCCCTGGCGCTGGCGAGCAACATCGGCCACCTCCGGCTGCCGCACTACGTCGACATGCTCCGCCGCTCCGGCATCCGCACCGACAGCTCCGATCCGGCTGCGGGCGCGGCCGCACTGGTCGAGGGGCGGGCTTTCCTCTACGGGGAGCCCAAGGTGCTCGCCGAGGAGTTCGCGGCGTACCGGGAGGCGGGGGTCGACGAGATCGTGCTCAACGTGACCGGTGTGAACGGCATGTACGGCAGCCGGACCGCGCTGCGGGAGCTGGAGACCGTCCTCGCCGAGGTGACGTCATGACGCACAGTCGCCTTCCGGGGACTGCCGTGCCGGACGCGCAGGTGCCGGAGCTGGGCGTCGAGCGGCTGCTGGTGGTCACCGCCGGTTCCGCCTTCGCCACCGGGATGCCGTACTGGATCGACTGGCTGCGCCTGTCATACCCGGAGCTGGCCGTCAAGATGGTGCTCACCGCCAGCGCTCGGCGGTTCGTCACCCGTCAGGCGCTGGCCGGGCGACTGCACCGGCACGGCGAGGTGCTGTTCGACGAGTGGCCCGAGGACGAGGGGACGGCCCGGCACGTCGAACTGGCCGAGTGGGCCCAGGCGGTCGTGGTCTATCCCGCGACCTTCCACTTCACCGCCCGGCTGGCGCTGGGGTTGGCCGACTCGCCTGCATTGCTGGCCTGTCACTGCACCCGGGCCCCGGTCGCGGTGGCCCCGGCCCTGCCGCCCGGCGGGCTGGAGAGCGCCGCTTTCCAGACGCATTGGGCCGCGCTGACCGCCCGCCCCAACGTCGTCCTCGTCCCGCCCCACCCAGGCGTCAGCATGACCACCGGTCGTGCCGACGCCTGGGTCCCACCCCTGTTGCCGGAGGTCATAGGTATGTTGGAGAAGCGTCGCGCCCAGTTGGAGGCGGGCCGTCCGGACCGGGACCCCAGGACCCCGGGTGAGTTCGTCGCTGATCTGATCCACCCGTGAGCGAGCTGCGAGCGGTCGCGGAAACGACCACACAGGACCAAGGCCCGCACCAGGACGTTCCGGAGGCCTCCGCGGTCGCCGAGTACGGCACCGATCTGCTGCGCACGTCCGTGCGCGCCGTGCCCGGTGGCCACGAGTGGACCAGGGCGCCCGGCCCGTCGGCACCCGAGCCGTTCCGGCCCGTCCCCGGTCCGGCGGGCCGTGCGGCGGCGGTGGGCGGCGACGGCGCGGCCCTCCTGACGGTGGGCCGGCCGGTCGGCGACGGCAGGCTCTACACGGTCGAGGGTGGGGGGTCGGCCGCGAACAGGCTGCTGTCCGCGGGGCCGTCGCCGCAGTTGCGGGAGCCGCTGCGCGGGCTCGGTCTGGCGTTGCGACGGCTGCACGACGGTGGGCCTCCGCCGGTGGCGGAGCGACTCGGCCCGCCCCGGGGCCTGGTACGTCTGGACACCTGGCTGGACGGGCGGGCGCCGGTCCCCCGCGCCGCGTACGTCGGTGCCCAACTGCGGACGCGACTGGGACCGCGACGCTGGTCCCGTGCCGCCGACTGGAGCCGCGGTGTCACCGAGGACACCGACGTGACCCTGGTGCACGGGGCTCCCGGACTCGGCTCGCTGGTCGCCGGGAGCGGCGTCGGCCCGGCCGCCCTGTTGACGGGCGAGGACCTGGCCGTGGCCCCCTGGTACTTCGACCTGGGCTGGGTTCTGGGTGAACTGGTCGAGCTGAGGTGGCAGTTGGGCGGGGACCAAAAGGGCTGGCAGCTGTTGCTGGAGGCGCTCTTCAACGGCTACGGCCGGGACCTCGGCGACGAGTGGAGCCGGGCGGCCGCCCTGCGGATCCTGCTGCACGTCCACGACATCGCCGCCTACGTCGGTTGGCACACCGCGGGGTTCGACCACTACGCGACCTTCCTGACATTCCTTCTCGATCTGTGACCGGTGCGGCCCGACGCCCAGCGGGCCGCACCGGTTCCCGGACCCTCGACCCCATTCCTTGACCACGAACGGGAGACGTACCCTCATGAGCACCTACCGTCCGCGACCCGGGCTGCACAGGTTCACCCTGCCGAACGGGCTGCGGGTCGTGCTGGACAGCCGCTTCCCGCAGCCGAGGG
Source organism: Streptomyces sp. NEAU-W12 (assembly GCF_026242095.1). NCBI lineage: Bacteria > Bacillati > Actinomycetota > Actinomycetes > Kitasatosporales > Streptomycetaceae > Streptomyces > Streptomyces sp. NEAU-W12. Next base: position 7,248 of record NZ_JAPJDM010000052.1, on the reverse strand, counting down.
TGGCAGTCGCCGTGCACTACGGCACCGGTTTCCGATCCGAGCCGCCGGGCCGTGAGGGGTTCGCCCACCTCTTCGAGCACCTGATGTTCCGGGGGAGCGCCAGCCTTCCCGACGGCCGCTTCTACGACCACGTGCATCGTTTCGGTGCCCGGGCCAATGGCACCACGCACCAGGACTACACCGACTACTACCAGGTGGTTCCGGCCCAGGCGCTGGAGCGGGCGCTGTTCGCCGAGGCGGACCGGATGCGGGCTCCGCTGTTCACCGAGACCACGCTGGCCGAGCAACTGCGCGGCGTGGAGCTGGAGATCCAGCAGGCCGTGCACGGCAGGCCGTACGGCGGCTTCCCCTGGCCGCTGCTGCCCGGAGTGCTGTTCGGGACCTTCGCGAACGCGCACGACGGTTACGGCGACGCCGAGCGGCTGCGCACCATCACGGTGGCGGACTGCGAGGAGTTCTTCGACGCCCGCTACGCTCCCGGCAACGCCGTGCTGACCGTCGTCGGCGGCGCCGACCCCGAGGGGATCCGGCACCTGGTGGAGCGGCACTTCGCCGGCATACCCGCTCGTAGCACGGCACCCGCGCCCGTCCTGGCCGAGCCTCGCCCGGGCGAGGAACGGTGGTTGGAGTGCACCGAGCCGGGGGTCACGGCAACCGCGCTGGCCATGGGGCACCGGCTGCCCGACCCGGGAACGGATCTGCCGGGCTATCTGGCGCACGCCGTGCTGGCCCGGCTCACCGCCGAGCAGGGGCCGGTGGCGCCCGGTCTGCCCGCGGTCGGAACGAGCTGCGGTTTCTTCGGCCCGCTGGACGCCAGGGACCCCGACGCCCTGGTGGTCACCGCGCTGCTGCCGCCGGACGCCGGCCCGAGGGAGATGGCGGCCGCGATCGCCCGTCGCTGGGCCGACTGGGCCGAGCTGCCTCCGGCGGAGGCGGTACGGCGCACCGTACGGCTGATGACGCGTGAGCATCACCGCGGGCAAGGGGACCTGGAGACCCGGTGCCGTGCCTTGGGCCGTCTGGAGATCCTCTTCGGACGGGCCGACCTCCTCGACCTGATCCCGGACCACCTCGCGGCCATCGGGCCGGCCGGGATCGCGAGGGCCGCCCGTGAACTGGCGGCCACGCCCGCGACGGCCCTGGTCATGCGCCCGGGCAGCGCCCGCACCCGGCCGGAGCCGCCGTTCGGCGACACTGGAACCGGCGGTGCGGACGCGGCCGGCTCCGGCCGTGTCGCCCGGGTGCGCGCGGAGGCCCGCGCCATCCCGCCGTACGGGCGGCCCGCGGCACCCCTCCGATGGCAGTCGGACGACCTGGTCCTGGACAACGGGCTGCGCGTGGTCGCTCTCGCCGACCGCCGGGCACCGGCCGTCGAGGTACGGCTGCGGCTGCCGCTGGGCGTTCTCGGCGGATGGGATGCCCCTGAGGCCGAGTCCCTGCTGCGCCGCGGTCTGGCCCGTACCCGGGCCAGCGATCGTGCGGCGGGTCTGGACGGCGTCATGGAGGGGTCCGTGGACGGGCAGTGGATGGACGTCACTGGCTGCGTCCCACCGCAGGAGCTGTCGGCCTGGCTGGCCGTGCTGGCGGAACTCCTGAGCACACAAGGGGAGTTCCTGCAGGAGGCGGCGTCGGAGCCGTCGCTGGCGGGCGCGGGCCGTACCGTTCGTCCGACGGCCGGACGCCTCATGGACGACGCGGTACTGCGCCACTGGCTGGCGGACGAGACGCCGGGGAACGCGTCGTCGAGGGGGGCCCTGGAGAGCGGTGTGCTCATCCTCAACGGGGACATCGCCCCGGACCGTGCCCTCGCGAAAGCCCGCGAGGCGCTCACTCGCCCGAAGTTCACCGGTTTCACCCCGCTCCCCCGTACGGGCGGCGTCCCACGGCGGGCCGCGGGCGGCCGGCTGCTGATGCTGCGGTCACCCGCCGAACGCGAAGTCCATCTCACCTTCTGCGCACCGGAGCCGGCGGCCCCGGCGGACGATGCCGAGGCGACCGAGGCGGCACGCTATCTGGCGACAGCGGTGTTCGGCGGCTACTTCGGCTCCCGGCTGGCCGCCCGGATGCGTGGCGTGATGGGCGCGGGCTTCGAGGTGTACGCGGGACGGGACGTCCTGCTGGACACCGCCCGGGTCTTCGTCCGGGCGCGAGTGGCGCCCCACCTGGCCGGGGAGACTCTCGCCGGGGTGCGGGCGGAACTGCGCCGGGCGGGTAAGGAGCTGTTCAGGGACGCGGAAGTGGCGGACGCCCGGGAGTTCTGCGCGGCCCAGGCTCTGGGCGCGTTCGACTCCCCGGCCACCCAGGCCGATCTGCTGCGCCAGCTGACGGCCGCGGGGCGAGACCCGCTGTGGTTGCCGCGCCTCCCGCGACTGCTGCACGAGGTGCCCGGCGAGGCCGTGGCCCGGGCGGGCCGTGAGCTGTTCGCCACCGCCGCCATGGACACGGTCCTGCTCGGCGCCGACGCCCCGGACGAGTTCACGGAGCCGGGGGTGCTCCCCGGAGCACGGGCGGGGGCGTTCGCTCGGCGCTGACGCCGAGGTACCACTTCGACGAGGGTCGTGCCGTGCCGCCCTGCACCGACCCCGGTGTGCCGCCGAGGAGCACGCCGGGATCGTACGGTCTCCCTTCTCCCGCGCGACCACCGGGTTGCACGGGAGTCCGGCTACTGCTTCGCCGGGTCGGCGAGTGCCGCGATGCGCCGCAGCTCTGCCAGGTGTCCGGCGAGAGCGGTGCGGCCCGCGTCGGTGAGGGCGAGCCAGGTGTGGGTCCGGGAGTTCATGGGTGCCTTCCTGACGGTGGCGTAGCCGGCCGTCTGCAGCACTTTCATCTGTTTGCTCAGGACGGAGTCGCTCACCCCCAGGGCGTCGCGCACCGCTGAGAACTCCATGGATTCCACCGCGGCGAGCATGGCGCAGATCTGCAGCCGGTGCGTCGGATGGATCACCTCGTCGAGGCCGGACGCGGTCATGGCCGGCGCAGGAGGTCGTGGCGCAGGGCATCCTCGTTGCGCCTGCTGACGTAGATGGTGAAGGCCAGCGCCGCGAGGCCTGCCACCGACATGGCGCCCGGCAGGTCCGCGGCCAGCTTGAGGACCAGGCCCAGTCCGCCGAGGACGATGAGCATGATCAGGTGCAGGCCGTTGAGACGGCGGGTGCCTGGCGCGGACAGGGAGCGGTTGACGGAGACGCCTCGGGAGCGGGCGACGGTCAGGGTGAGCGCGGCGGGCAGTAACACTCCACCGACGAGAACCCCTGTGGGCACCATGCTTCCGCCGACATCGATCGAGAGGAAGGCGAGGCCGACACCCAGGCCGAGCCCCGCGTGGTACCACCAGGGGGCGGCGGCGCGGTCCGCGACCGCGGCACGGGCGGCGGCGGCGCTGTCGAGGGCGGCACGGGCGCCGGCAGGTCCTTCGGGCGTGATGTTTTCCATGTTGGAAAGTCTACCTCGACTTTCCAACATGGCAAGTCCCCCGGCAGGCTCAGATCCAGCCTCGCTCGCGGGCCAGAAGCACGGCCTGGGGACGGCTCGCGGCGTTGAGGATGTGCAGGATGCTGGCCACGTAGCGACGGTAGGTGCGTACCGAGACACCCAGGTCCCGGGCTCCGATCTCGTCCTTCGTGCCGCGACACATGGCTTCCAGGACCCGCTGTTCCTCGTCGGGGAGCCGGTCCCCCTCGTTCTCCGGGCTGAAGGACATCAGATCCACGGCGTCGGACCAGATCTTCTCGAAGAGGTCCACCATGTTGGCCACCAGCCCGGCCTCGTTCGCCACCAGCGCCCCGCGTGAGCTGTCGGCCGGGTCGACGGGCGTCAGTGCCGTGTGGCGGTCGTAGACGAGGATGTGCGCGGAGATCTCCTCCGCCACGCGGATCTCGGCACCGAGCGAGGCGAGTTCGCGGAGGTATTCGGAGGTCAGGGGGTCTTCGACGGTCTTGCTCAGAACGACGTTCTTGATCCGTACGCCCCGTCTGATGCATCGCAGGTCCAGGGGTCTGGAGTGCTGGATGTTCTCGGGGGTCAGGGCGGTGTAGGGCTCGGCCGAGAGGATCTCCTCGCGGGCGAAGAAGGCCAGGGCGTCGATCCTGCTGCGGATGGAGTCCAGGTTCTTGATCTTCTCGACGACCGGCGGCGGGGTCGGTGCGCGTTCCTGTTCGGCGCGGAGTGAGGCGACCAAGTGCCGGGCCTGGGTGACGGCACGCATTTCGTCATGCAGTTGTCTCAGTCGCAGGTCGGCCAGAGTGTCCACGACCAGTTCGGGATTTCCGGGCAGATATCCTCCATCCCGGCCTTCCCCCAGAACGGCCAGTGCGGTGAGCCGTCCCAGCGCCGCCCCGATTTCCTCGGGGCAGACTCCCAACAGCAGATGGACGTCGTCAGCCGTCATTCCGGGATTTCTCAGGAAGTGCCGGTAGAGGCGTTCCTCCAGCTCCGACAGTCCGAGTACGGACGTTGCACCTAGATTCAAGTCACTACCCCCGTGTCTCACTTCCGGCGGCCCTAGCTCCTGGTCAGGGAGCGGCGGCCACCATGACAAACGCAGCGATCACTCATGGACGCCTTTCGAGGCGAAGCGCTCTGCGAGATCCTGAAGGTGAACAGGTCAAGCTACTACAAGTGGCTAGCCGGCCGGGAAGCCCGGCAGGCTGGCAGCAGGCCGACCAGCGCCTGGCCGAAAGGATCCGCGAGGTCCACGCGAAATCCGGCGGCACCCTACGGTTCCCCGCGAGTGACCGCCGAGCTCCGCGAGACGGACCTGCACATGAGCGAGAAGCGGGTCGGCCAGGTGATGCGGGCGTTTGTCATCGCCGGCGTCCGCCTGCGCAGAACGGGTCCGCACCACCGTCCCCGACCCGGCGGCCTCCCAGGTTCCGGACCTGTTCCAGCGGGACTTCACCGCCGCCGAGCCGGGCCTGAAAACTCCGGCTCCTGCACAGCGACTGCGCGGACAGCAGCCCATCGCCCACCGCGACGTCCACATCGACTACGAGAGCGTCAGCCAGCCTTACCCCAACACCTTGGATCACCCCGGCTACCTGGTCACAGCCCAGTACACTCACCCATGATCATCCAGAGTTGTGTCGTTCTTCGGGGACGCTGCGAGTGCAGCGACCGCCGATCTGGCAGATGTACCGAATGTGTCGACAGTTGCCATGTGCGGTGGCCACACACAGAGCCGCCCCAGTGAGGCCGACCAAACCTAAGTCCCCCTCTTCGATGGAATACCCCGAGGGGTGGCACGTGCGTGCGGTCGACACGCTCTCTCTCGGCGTGCGATCAAAACATTCACATAATTGATCGCAGTCGCACAAGAACCAGCATCTGTGACCGAATGCTTTGGCTGAACAATAACCGTGGTCTGGCTGAAGATCGTCCAGATCGCACTCGACCTGCTGGCCTGGATGCCGATGTTCGCCCTGACCGGCACCGCCCGGCTCTGGAGACCCGCTGCCTGCGACTGCACCTGCTCTCCACCGCCGCCCAGCTCATCACCACCGGACGCCGCCGCATCCTCCGGCTCACCCGCTACTGACCCTGAACCGATGAGATGACAGAGGCCATCCAGCGACTCGCAGCCCTTCCGAACCCCGCCTGACCAGCACGTTCCCGTCCCTAGCGCTGCCTTGGCTCCCCGGACCTGCCTCGGCCGTGGCCGACGAACCCCATCAGCGGGTGGTGGCCGTAGGTCTTCTTCCACGTCGCCGCCGCATCCTGCGTGTCGGAGTGCGCGATGACGAGCACCCCGTCCTGGTCCACGGTGACCTGACCGCCGGCGTCCGGCGCTGCGCCACCGGCCAACTTTCAGACATATCGGCGAACTTCAGCCCGCGCGGCGCGGATCGCCGTCAGGGACCGCTTCCCGCCCGACGCGAGCGTGTCGACCAGCCGGGAGACGGTCGGGTCGGAAGCCATCAGCCCGAACACGGCCGGCTCGGCCCGCAGCATGTCCACATCAGCCAGGCGGTCCCCGCCCAACGTCACCGCCAAGGCCACGTCCAGCAGGACCTTGCCCGGATCATGCACCGCCCGCGGCTTGCGCCAGGGTGCCAGTGCCGCCGATACTGAAGTTTCCCCAAGGCCGGGTAGTTAGCGTTTCCGCTGGTCACGCAAGGGGAGAGACATCTGTGTGATTGCCGCGTAGCGGCCTGTGCGGACTCTCTTGATCATTCCTTTCTCGGTCCAGCGGGCGAGTTGGCGATAGGTGGCAACGAGGGTGACGTCGCCGAGAAGTTCAGCGATCTCTCTTGATCGCCACAGTCGTTCGGGCTCTGCCTGCAGGATGGTCAGGACACGTGCCATGCGGTTGCCGGTGTTCTCACGGTCGGTCGTCGCGGGCAGCGCGGGCTGTGGCGGTGGGGGCGGCAGGAGAGTAATCGTCGTCGAGGTCACGACCTTGCTGCTGTCGGGTCGGCCGTCCAATTTCCTTTCTGCATAACGGGAGATGGGTGACTTCACCTTGCGAGTGCTGACACGGGACCGCCGCGCGGGTGACAGCGCCGACAGGACTCGTCGGCCGATCTCCCCAATACCCTGCTCGAAGACCCCTTCCGCGCATACCAGCAGGTCGCGAGCGGTTGGAAGGCGATGGTGAAGCCACAGCGGTCGGGATCGGTGCCCGGCCTGGACTCCGCCGCCTCGACCATGGTGCGACGTAGAAGCTGGTAAAGAGTGAGCAGAGCCCACATCTCCTGCTCGACGCCGGCCGGATCGTGAGAGCCGTCGGAGTACGGGGTTTTCTCCCCAGCCAGGTACACGCGAACGTGACCAACTGCGTGGTCGCCACAGGGCCGGGGCCGGCCGATAGCCAGCCAGCCTCGTGACAGGGCAGGCTGTCCAGGGTGGGGCGACGCCCCATCGCGCAGCGACGCCCGAAGGGCGCCCTTGACTGGCCGTCCTGTCACGCACCCTCAGAGATCGGGCGGCCCCGGCTCTCCGGCCTGCGCATGACCCTCTTCGGGTGGGGACGTATGTCTGTACCTCGGTGGCCACGTTCAGGGCTCTGGCAAGATTTTCGTAGCCGGAGATCATCTTGGTGACACGGTGGACCGGTCCGCGTAGCGGGCAGCCTGTGGTTGTGCTCTGTTGAACTGGCAAGCCTGTTACCGCAGTTAACTAATGTTCTGGTGGTCTCGGCCGATGTCTCTGATGCTGTCGTGGCGGTCCGCGCCCGCACGAGGTCCGGTGTTCCAGCGGGATGTACCGGATGCGGCCACCTCAGCGCGTGGTGTCACAGCCGCTATCTACGGC
>NZ_JAPJDM010000051.1:0-16010 GCF_026242095.1 Streptomyces sp. NEAU-W12 | reverse complement strand
TGGTGCACCAGGCACCCTCCGGCGCCAAGCACCTCACCGGCTACGTCGTGCCCGAACCAGGCCGCGGCCCCGATCCCGGCACGCTCCGGGCGGCCCTCGCCGAACGGCTGCCGGAGTACATGGTCCCCTCCGACATCCTCCTGCTCGACGCGCTGCCGATCACCTCGAACGCCAAGCTCGACCGCGCGGCTCTGCCCATGCCCGACTTCACCGGCACGGCGGGCGCGGGACGCACACCCCGCACTCCCGCGGAGCGGACCCTGTGCACGCTGTTCGCGGAGGTACTGGGCCTCGGCAGTGTGGGCGTGGACGACGGGTTCTTCGCGCTGGGCGGGGACAGCATCATGTCGATCCAGCTGGTCAGCCGGGCACGGCGGGCCGGTCTGGTCCTCACCCCGCGCGACGTCTTCGAGCACCGGACGCCGGCCGCACTCGCGGAGGTCTGCCGCACCGCCGGCGAGGAACCCGCGGACGCCGCCGAGGACGACGGCACAGGTCCGGTGGAGCCGACTCCGGTGATGCGCTGGCTGCGGGACTGGCGGGGCACGGCGGCCGGCTTCCAGCAGTCGGTGCTGCTCCAGGTCCCGGCGGAGCTGGGCGAGGAGCAGCTGACGGCGGCGGTGCAGGCACTGCTGGACCACCACGACGCGCTGCGGCTGCGGGTGTCCGCCGACTGGGCGTCCGAGGTGGGTGAGCGGGGTTCGGTCGATGCGGCCCGGTGCGTGCGCCGTGTTCCCGCGGCCGACGCCGATATCGCCGGGGAGGCGCGGGCGGCGGTGGCGCGGCTGGCGCCGGAGTCGGGCGTGATGGTGCAGGCGGTGTGGTTCGACGCGGGCGCGGAGGCGCCGGGCCGGCTGCTGTTGACCGTGCACCACTTCGCGGTGGACGGCGTGTCGTGGCGCATCCTCGTGCCGGACCTGCGGCAGGCGTGGGAAGCAGTGGCGGCCGGTGAGCCGGTGCGGCTCGACCCGGTGGGCACGTCGTTCCGGCGCTGGGCGGGGCTGCTCCGCGAGCAAGCACACGACCCGCAGGTCAGCGCTGAACTTCCGTACTGGCAGGACGTATTGAGGAGCGGCGGGCCGACGCTCGGCAACCGCGACCTGGACCCCGCGTGCGACACCGCCGACACGGCACGGCGGCTGACGGTGACGCTGCCCGGTGCGCACACGGGCCCGCTGCTGTCGTCCGTCCCCGCCGCCTTCCACGGCGGCGTCGACGACGTGCTGCTCGGCGCCCTGGCTCTCGCCGTGCGGCAGTGGTGCACGGCTCGCAGGGCCGACGTCGAAGGCGGTGTGCTGATCGACCTGGAGGGCCACGGCCGTGACACCGGCCGGGCGGACGTCGATCTGTCGCGCACGGTGGGCTGGTTCACCCGCGTCCACCCCGTACGACTCGACGTCACCGTCTCCGGGGACGACCCGGCGGACGCGGTGAAGCGGGTCAAGGAGCAGCTGCGGGCGGTGCCCGGTGACGGCACGGGGTACGGCCTCCTCCGCCACCTCAACACCGACACCGCGCCCGCACTCGCCGGTCTTCCCCGGCCCCAGGTCGGCTTCAACTACCTCGGGCGCACCCCGACGACGTCCGCCTCCCCGTCCGCTGCGTCCGACTGGTCGCCGGTCGCACAGCCAGGGGGACCCGACACCGATCCGGCCACGCCGCTCGCGCACGCCTTGGACGTCAACGCCGTCACGGTCGACGGTCCGGACGGCCCGGTGCTGTCGGCGACGTTCGCGTGGGCGGGGAAGCTGCTCGACGAGGCGAAGGTGCGGGACCTGGCCGAGCGGTGGCTGCGGGCCCTCAAGTCCCTCGCGGACACGGGCGCGGAGAACGGCGGCCACACGCCGTCCGACTTCCCCCTCGTGCCCCTGACCCAGCACCAGGTGGAGACCCTGGAGGTCGCCTACCCGGGCCTGGAGGACGTCCTCCCGCTCTCCCCGCTCCAGGATGGCTTCCTGTTCCACGCGCTGTACGACGCCCAGGACACCGACGTCTACACCGCCCAGCTCGTACTGGACCTGGAAGGCCCCCTGGACGCGTCGGTCCTGCGCGAGGCATGGGAGGCGCTGCTGCGCCGGCACGCCAACCTGCGCGCCGGGTTCGTGCACGACGACGCCACCGGTGCCCCCGTCCAGGTCGTCGTACGCGCCCCCGAACTGCCGTGGCGCACCGTGGACCTGACCGGCACACCCGCAACGGAGCAGGCCGTCCGGCGCGACCGCGTCGCCGAGGAGGAGCGGTCTGCACGGTTCGACCTGTCGCGGCCTCCGCTGCTGCGCATAGCGCTGGTCGAGCTGGGCGGGGAGCGCCGGAGCCTCGTCCTGACGCCGCATCACATCCTGCTCGACGGCTGGTCCGTGCCCGTGCTGCTGCGCGAGATGTTCGCGCTGTACACGTCGGGGGGCTCAGCGGCCGGACTGCCCGCGCTTACCCCGTACGGCGACTACCTCGCCTGGCTCGCCGTCCAGGACCGGGACGGGGCGCGTGCCGCCTGGACCGCCGAGCTGGCCGGACTGGACGAGCCGACGCTGCTCGCCCCTGGAGCGGCGGGCGCGCCCGCGGCCGAACCCGGCCACGTGGCGCTGGACCTGCCCTCCGGCACGGTCGCGGCCCTGCACCGGCTGGCGCGGGAGGCGGGCCTGACGGTCAACACCCTGGTGCAGGGCGCCTGGGCGGTGCTGCTGTCCCGGATGACCGGTCGTGACGATGTCGTCTTCGGCGCCACGGTCGCGGGCCGCCCGCCGGAGGTCGCCGGGGTCGAGTCCATGGTCGGCCTCTTCATCAACACCCTGCCGGTCCGGGTCGCCCTGGACCCACGGGCGACCGTCCTGGAGACGCTCACCGGACTCCAGAGCAGCCAGTCGTCCCTGATGACCCACCAGCACCTCGGTCTGAGCGAGGTCACGCGCCTGTCCGGCCACCCCGTCCTCTTCGACACCCTCGTGGTCTTCGAGAACTACCCCGTCCACCGGGAGTCGTTCGCCCCGCGCGCAGGCGCTTGTGGGCCACGGCTCATCGGGGTGAAGGGCCGGGAGGCCACCCACTACCCGTTGAGCCTCATCGTCACCCAGGGAGCTCACGACAATGCCCTCACCCTCCGCCTCGGCTACCAGCAGGCCCACTTCGACCACGCGGCCGTGACCGCGTTGGCGGACCGGCTAGGCCTGCTGCTGCGAGAGTTCTCCGCCGGTCCCGGCCGGCGACTGGCGGCCCTGGACGTACTCCGCGACGAGGAACGCGAACGGGTTCTCACCCGGTGGAACGACACGGCGGTGCCCGTCGCGCCGGCCACCCTCACCGGGCTGTTCGCCGCCCAGGCCGCCCGTACACCGGACGCGCCGGCCGTCGTCCACGGCACGCAGCGGCTGACCTACGCCGAGCTGGCCGCCCGCGCCTCCGCGCTGGCCGACCGCCTGCGCCGGGCCGGAGCCGGACCGGAGACCCGTGTCGCGGTCGCCGTGCCCCGCTCCGCCGACCTGGTCGTCGCCCTCCTGGCGGTCCTCGAAACGGGTGCCGCGTACGTGCCCGTCGACCCGGGTCTCCCAGCGGAACGCGTCGCCCTGCTGCTGGAGGACACCGAACCGGCCGGAACCCTGGTCACCGAGGCGGTGGCGGCACAGTCCCCGCTGCCCGCCGGCGACGCGCCCGTCCTCGTCGTGGACGCCGCCGACGACGACGGGGCGTGTGCACCCGCCCCCGCATCCGCTCCCGACCCGCGCAACCCCGCCTACGTCATCCACACCTCCGGCTCCACCGGCCGGCCCAAGGGCGTCACCGTCTCGCACGAAGCCGTCGTCAACCGGCTGCTGTGGATGCAGGACGCGTACCGGCTCACCGCCGAGGACCGGGTGCTGCACAAGACGCCGACCGGCTTCGACGTGTCGGTGTGGGAGCTGTTCTGGCCGCTGATCACCGGAGCGGCCCTGATCGTCGCCCGGCCCGACGGGCACCGGGACCCGGCCTACCTCGCGGAGCTGATACGCACGGAAGGGGTGACGACGGCGCACTTCGTGCCGTCGATGCTCGGCGCGTTCCTCGACGAGCCCGCTGCGGCCGGGTGCACCGGACTGCGCCGGGTGGTGTGCAGCGGCGAGGAACTCCCCGCCGACCTCGCGGCCCGCTTCCACACCGTGCTGCCCGAGGTGCGGCTGCACAATCTGTACGGCCCCACGGAGGCGGCCGTGGACGTCACCCACTGGGACTGCGAGCCTGACGCCCCGGGCCCCGTGCCGATCGGCCGGCCGGTCTGGAACACCCGGGTGTACGTCCTGGACGCCGCGCTGCGTCCGGTGCCGCCCGGGGCCACCGGCGAGCTGTACCTCGCCGGGGTGCAACTGGCGCGCGGCTACCACGGCAGGCCCGCGCTGACCGCCGAACGCTTCGTCGCCGACCCGTTCGACCCGGACGGCTCCGGTGGTGGACGTATGTACCGCACCGGTGACCTGGTCCGCTGGCGCACCTGGGGGCACCCCCGGCCGGAGACCGGAGGAGGTGTCCTGGAGTACCTGGGCCGCGCCGACCAGCAGGTCAAGGTGCGCGGGGTGCGGATCGAGCCGGGCGAGGTCGAGGCGGTCCTGCGCGCCCACCCCGACGTCGCCCGCGCCGCCGTCGTCGTACGGTCCGACGGGCGGGGCGAGGCACGGCTGATCGCCTACGCCGTGCCCGCCGCCGATCCGGCTCCCGTCTCCGCCTCCGTCGGGCCGGCCCTGCTGCGGGGTTACGTCGCGGACCGCCTCCCGGAGTACATGGTGCCTGCGGCCGTCGTCACCCTGCCGGACCTGCCCCTCACCGTGAACGGCAAGCTGGACCGCAGGGCGCTGCCCGAGCCCTCGTTCACCGCGCCCGGCGGCGGGCGCCTGCCGCGCAACGCCGAGGAACGGCTGCTGTGCGAACTGTTCGCCGAGGTGCTCGGCGTGGAGCGGGTCGGCCCCGGGGACAGCTTCTTCGAGCTGGGCGGGCATTCGCTGCTCGCGGTCCGGCTGCTGGGCCGTATCCGCTCGGCCACCACCGCCGGTACCTCACCCGCCCTGGGCATCCGCTCATTGTTCGACGCACCCACCCCCGAGGCCCTGGCCCGTCTGCTGCGTACCGGCGACGGGCGGGGTACCGGGAACGGGGCCGGGGAGTCCACGCGCGCACTGGAGGTGCTGCTGCCACTGCGCACCACGGGCACCCGGCCGCCGCTGTTCTGCGTCCACCCGTGGGCCGGACTGAGCTGGCCGTACGCCGGTCTGCTCCGCGCCCTCGGCGACGACCGGCCCCTGTACGGGCTCCAGGCCAGGGGACTGGCCCGCGCGGAGGAACCGCCTGCGTCCATGGGCGAGACGGCCGAGGACTACCTGGCGCGGATCCGCGCGGTCCAGCCCGAAGGCCCGTACCACCTGCTGGGCTGGTCCTTCGGCGGCCTGGTGGCCCACGAGATGGCGGTGCGGCTGCGTGAGGCGGGGGAGGAGGTCGCGCTGCTCACCCTGCTGGACTCCTACCCGCCGGAGGCGACCATCGCCGCACGGTCCGCCGAAGCCGACGCCGACGGGCCCTCCTCGCAGGAGTGGACGGACGGCGACGTCCTCGCCAGGCTGCTGCGCTTCCTCGGCCACGAGGCGCCCGGCCTCGCGGACGGCGGCCCGGTGGACGCGGAGGCGGCCCGCGAGGTGCTGCGACGCGAGGGCGCGCCCCTCAGCGGCATCCCGCCGCACACGCTGCGGGTGTGGCCCGGCATCGCCGCCCATCACGCCCGTCTGCAGAGGGAGTTCGTTCCCCGGCATTTCGACGGTGATGTCCTGCTGTTCACCGCCGAACCGGATTCTGGTGCGGACGCGCCGGACCCGGCTTCATGGGCGCCGTACGTCGGCGGTCACCTGGAGGTACGTCCCGTCGCCTGCGGCCACCACGACATGACGCTCCCCGGCCCCATCACCGAGATCGGCCGAGCCGTCGCCGGGCGCCTGGAACGCACCGCCCACACACCCTGACCCGAACACACCCTGACCCGACCCGACCCGAATCGATTCGCCCCGCCACCGATCCCCTGATCCCGAGCACGGAGCACGACCATGACGACCAACCCCTTCGAGAACGACGACGCCCAGTACCTGGTCCTCGTCAACGACGAACTCCAGCACTCCCTGTGGCCGGTCTTCGCCGACGTCCCCGCCGGCTGGACCGTAGCCCTCCCGGCCGCGAGCCGTCAGGAGTGCCTGGACTACGTGGAGAAGAACTGGACGGACATGCGGCCGAAGAGCCTGGCCGACGCCATGACCGGGCAGTGACCCCCTTCACCCCGCCCGCTGCCCTTTCACGCTCCGTGAGGAGAACGACATGACGGACCACACCCCCGCCACCGCCCTGCGCGTCAGCCACGTCGAGCTGTACGTCACCGACGCCGAGGCCGCCGCGTCGGCGTTCGTCGACGGCTACGGCTTCCAGGTCTGCGCCACCGCCGAACGCGGTGCCGGCATCGAGGGCGCCTTCCGCTCCCTCGCGCTCCGCCAGGCCGGCATCGTCCTGGTCGTCACCCAGGCGCTCGACGACACCCACCCGGCCGCCGCCTTCGTGGCGCGGCACGGTGACGGCATAGCCGACATCGCGTTGAGCGCCGCTGACGCCCGCGAGGCCTTCGCCGACGCCGTCTCTCGCTCCGCCGTGCCCCTCGCCGAGCCCGCGGAGCGGGAGGGCTGGGTCACCGCCGCCGTCGCCGCCGGCTTCGACGACGTACGCCACACCCTGGTCCAGCGGCCCGCCGGCCACACGGACACGGCCGTCCCGCTGCCCGGCTTCAAGCCGGTGGCCGAGCCCGCCGAGGTGTCCGGGGAGCCGGTGGGGCTCACCGTCCTCGACCACGTCGCCGTCAGCGTCCCCATGGGGCAGCTCGCCGAGAGCACCGGTTACTACGAGCGGGTCTTCGGTTACGAGTCCGTCTACGAGGAGCTGATGGTGCAGGGCACCGAGGCCATGGACTCCAAGGCCGTCCGCAGCCCCGCCGGTGACCTCACCTTCACCATCCTCGCGCCGAGCCCGGAGCACGACGCAGGTCACCTCGGCGACTTCCTGGAGCGGCACGGCAGCGGCGGCGTGCACCACCTGGCCTTCGCCACCACCGACATCGTCGCCACCGTCGACCGCATGCTCGAACGCGGCATCGTCTTCCTCGGCACCCCCGACACGTACTACGACCGGCTGGAGCAGCGCCTGAAGCTGAACCGCCACTCGATGGCCGAGCTGCGCAAAGCCCGCATCCTCGCCGACGAGGACCACGGCGGCCAGCTCTTCCAGATCTTCACGCGCACCGTCCACCCCAAGCGCACAGTCTTCTACGAGATCATCGAGCGGGCCGGCGCGGACAGCTTCGGCGGCGGCAACGTCCGCGCGCTGTACGACGCCGTCCAGGCGGAGAAGGCCGAGCACAAGGCCGCCGCGAACGCCGACGGGGAGGCCGCGTGACCGACCCGGCAGTCGCCGGCCTGCTCACCCCCGCCGACGCGGAGGCGCTCGCGGCGGCGGTCCTGCCCGTCGGCGTGGAGCGCTTCGTCGGCGGGGCGGCGGGCGCGGAGCTCACCCTGCGCGCCAACCGCGCCGCGTTCGACCGGCTCCATCTGATCCCCCGGGTGCTCTCGGACGTCTCGTCCGTGAGCACCGCCCGCGCCCTGCTCGGCACGGACTGCGCCCTCCCGGTGGCCGTGGCCCCGATGGCGTACCAGCGGGCCGTGCACCCGGACGGCGAGCTGGCCGCCGCCCGCGCCGCCCACGACGCCGGTGTCCCCTTCACCGCCTGCACGTTCAGCAGCACCAGCGTGGAGGACATCGCCGCCACCGGCGCCGCCACCTGGTTCCAGCTGTACTGGCTGCGCGACCGCGGCCACACCGAGGAGCTGCTGAAGCGCGCCGAGGCGGCCGGCTGCCGTGCGTTGATGCTGACCGTCGACACGCCCCGGATGGGACGCCGCACGGCCGACATGCGCGGCGCCTTCGCCCTGCCCGACGGGGTGTCACCCGTGCACTTCGGCCCCCGCCCCGACGGCGTGCCGTGCACCGCGAGCAGCGGCGTCAGCGCGGTCGCCGCACAGACCGCCGACGTCGTCGACCCGTCCCTCACCTGGGCCGACCTCGACTGGCTGCGCGCACACACGCACCTGCCCCTGGTCCTCAAGGGCGTGCTGGACCCGGCCGACGCCGAACGCGCCGCCGCCTGCGGCGTGGACGCGCTGGTGGTGTCCAACCACGGCGGCCGCCAGCTCGACGGCGCGCTTCCCGCCCTGGACGCCCTGCCCGCCGTGGCCCAGGCCGTCGCGGGACGGTGCGAGGTGCTCTTCGACAGCGGCATCCGCAGCGGCACGGACGTCCTGAAGGCTCTCGCTCTCGGCGCGGACGGCGTACTGCTGGGCCGCCCCGTGCTGTGGGGCCTCGCGGCCGGAGGACGACAGGGCGTACGCAGGGTGCTCCAACTCGTCAGCGAGGAACTGGAACTGGCCCTCATGCTGGCCGGCTGCCCGGACCTCGCCGCTGCGGCCCGGCTGCGCACCGTCGTGGGCCCGGCAGGTGAAGCGAGATGAGCACCACCATGGAAAGCCTCGACCTGGCCGCCCTCCACCCCTCGGTGGGCGACCCGCTGCTGTCCTCGATGAACTTCCTCAACGAGGTCGCGGGCCGCTACCCGGACGCGCTCTCCCTCGCCGCGGGCACCCCGTACGAGGGCTTCTACGACGTCGAGGACATCCACCGCGCGCTGCGGGTCTTCACCGACCACCTGCGCACGGAACGGGGCTTCGGCGAACAGCGGGTCCGGCGCACCCTGCTTCAGTACGGACGCACCAAGGGCATCATCCACGAGCTGATCGCCCGCCAGCTGGCCGAGGACGAGGGCATCCACGTCGATCCGGAGGCCGTCGTCGTCACCACGGGCTGCCAGGAGGCGCTCTTCCTCACCCTTCGGCTGCTGCGCCGCGACGACCGCGACGTGCTGCTGGCCGTCACCCCCGCCTACGTCGGCGTCACCGGGGCGGCACGGCTCCTGGACCTGCCGGTGCGCCCGGTCGCCGAGGGCCCGGACGGCGTCGACCTGGACGACCTGCGACGGCGGCTCCACGAGGTCCGCGCCGCCGGGCTGCGCCCGCGCGCCCTGTACGTCGTCCCCGACCATGCAAACCCCTCCGGCATCCGGATGCCGGAACCGGTCCGCCGTGACCTCCTCGACCTCGCGGAGCGGGAGAACATCCTCCTCCTGGAGGACAACCCGTACGGCCTCTTCCCACGCCGGGGGATGCGACTGCCGACCCTCAAGGCCCTTGACACCGGGTGCCGGGTCATCCATCTCGGTTCGCTGGCGAAGACGGTGTTCCCGGGCGTGCGGATCGGCTACGCGGTGGCCGACCAGCCCGTCGAGGACGGGCCCTACCTGGCCGACCTGCTCGCCAAGGCCAAGAGCATGGTCACCGTCAACACCTCACCCCTCGCCCAGGCCGTGGCCGGGGGCAGGCTGCTGGAGCACGGGTGCAGCCTGGTCCGCGCCAACGAACGGGAGAGCGAGGTGTACCGGGAGGGCCTCGACCGGATCGTCGACGGACTCGCCCGCCGTTTCCCCGACCTGTCGGTGTCCGGGGTGAGCTGGAACAGTCCCGAGGGCGGCTTCTTCGTCGTCGTCCAGGTGCCGTTCGACGTCACCGACGCGGTACTGGAGCGCTCGGCGCGCGACCACCGGGTGCTGTGGACGCCACTGCACCACTTCTACAACGCCGCGGCAGCGGACACCGGAACCGGTGTCGGGCCGTTGCGCTGTCTGCGCCTGTCGTGCAGCGCGCTCGGCCCCGAGGACATTGAGGAGGCGCTCGACCGCTTCGCCGCCTTCGTACGTTCCTGCTGACGCGCCCGCGCCGCCCAGGGGCGGCACCACTGACGCCTGCCGCTCCTGGCGCGCTGTGCACGGGTGACGAGACGACGGGCCGGTCACCCCGAGCACCACCCGCCTACGAGCACGACACGGTCGGCGCGGCTCCACGACGGCTCTGCCTCTGCCGGCGCAGCGGCCAACGGTGCGCCTGCCGGACGGGGGGTGCCTCTATGTCTTCCGTCAAGGCGCCCCTGTCGGGTTTGGGTGGTTCGGGGTTGCTGAGGTCACGCGGCGAGCTCGACGTCTTTCGGAGTCCGGGGTTGGTAGAAGGTGCCGTCGCGGAGCATGGCGAACAGGACGCTGACGCGTTGACGGGCGAGTCGGAGGAGGACCTGGGTGTGGGTCTTGCCGCGGGCGCGTTGTTTGTCGTAGTAGGTGAGGGAGGCGGGGTCGGCGTTCATGCAGGCGAAGGCGGACAGGAACATGGCCCGTTTGAGCTGTCGGTTGCCGCCCCGGGGCGCGTGTTCGCAGTGGATCGAGGTCCCCGACGACTTCGTGGTGGGGGCGAGTCCGGCATAGGAGGCCGGGTGGGCGGCGGTGGGAAAGCCGGTGCCGTCGCCGACGGTGACCAGCAGGACGGCGGTGGTCTTGACGCCGACGCCGGGCATCGACGTCAGGACCTCGGAAAGAGACATCCGATGCAGTTGATCTGTCAAGCGGCGATGGTGAGTTGTGGGGTCGGCGTGGTGGGAACGCGGTGAGTTCGTCGTAGGGGGTGCGCTTGGCGAGGCAGTGGTGGAGGCAGCCGAGCATGCGGTTGAAGAGGTTGCGCTGGGCCGCGGTGTGGCGGTCTCCGTCGGCTCGTCGCCTGTCGTAGTGGGCTCGGGCGCCTGGGGAGGCGGTCAGGCTGGCGAACGCCCAGACGTAGCCGACCGAGGCCAGACGCTGGTTCTTGACCCTGCGGGCCATGACCACGAGGCTTCTGCCGGACGCCCGGGTGACCGGTGCGGCCCCGGCGAAGGCTTTGAGGCCTTTCGCGTCGGTGAATCGGGATCGGTCGTCGCCGATCTCGGCGAGCACCCGGGCGCCGGTGAGCGACCCGAGCCCTGGAAAGCTGGTGATGATCTCGGCGTCCGGGTGTGTGTCAAAAGCCTCCACCGTCGCTCCGGTGAGGTCGTCGACGCTGGTGCAGGCGGCATCGAGCTGCCTGAGTAGGGCGATGGCCTGGCGTCCCATAGCTTGCTCGACCTTGTGGGGGCTGGCGCATCTGCGGGACTCGCAGGACGTCTCGCAGTCGTTCGACTTCTGCCTCGATGCCGCGCTGGCGGCCGGCCTTCTTCAGCAGCGAGCGCAGCTGGGCGCGGGTGAGTTTGGCTGCCTGATCGGGAGTGGGGGCCGCGGCCAGCACGGCGCGGGCGACGCTGCTGCTGATCCCCTCGCGGTGGTGCTGGAAGGCGGCGAGGAAGCCGGGGAAGTATTCGCGCAGGTGGGAGCGGAGTTTGTTGCCTGCTTGAGTGCGGTCCCAGACGGCGTCCTGCTGGGCGCGGGCCAGGACGGCGATGGCCTGGGCGAGCTCGCTGTCGTCGGGCAGCGGCCGGTGGGCGGCCTTGTCCGTGCGCAGGATGTTCGCGAGCACCATGGCGTCGAGGTGGTCGGACTTCTTGCAAGTGACAGTGTGGCGGTCGCGGTAGCGGGCGGCGGCCATCGGGTTGATCGCGTAGACGGGTCGGCCAGTCGCGCGGAGGCAGGCCACCAGGAGGCCGCGAGAGGTCTCGATCACGACGGGGACCGGGGCGTCTGCGGTGTCGCGGTGGGCGCTGAGGAGCTCGCGGAGCTGGTGCAGGCCGTCGAGGTCGTCGGTGATCCGGGCCCGGGCTAACAAGTTGCCCTCGTGGTCGACCAGGGCGACGTCGTGGTGGTCGCTGGCCCAGTCGATTCCGCAGGTGACGGTCATCGTGTCGTGTTTGTCCTCTCGGTCGGGGGCGTGCTGCTGGTCGCAGCCGTGCGGGGGCACGCGTCTCCCTAATGGAAGGGCTCGATGGCCCTGCATCCGATCAGTCGTTCGTGACCCCGGCGGCCCGCAGGGTCCTCGGTCTGCTCCAGAGCTCGGTGGCTCCAGGCGTGGTGAGAGGTGACCCCTGGGGGCGGCTCGGACCACAAACCTCAACGATCCGATCATCGGACTGGATGCGGCTGTCGTGCGGGCTTGTGATGCTGGACGGTCCTGGAGGCCGGCTCTTGACCAAGGGATCCGGTCCCTGGGGGTGTGTACGGCTTCTCCGGAACCGACCAGCGCCACGAGTGATGCGGGGCCCGCAGTCCCTTTCAGGGCCTCGACGGACCGGGGTGGGCCTGGCGGTGCCCCGCATCACTGCCCATTAGAAGTCATCTCATTTGGCTCGGTAGGCTGCCGGCCATGGCAGGGATCGTTGAGCGGCTGGTGCCGGACGAGTTGTGGGAACTGTTCCAGCGGGTGGTGCCGGAGGCGCCCTCACGGCCCCAGGGCGGCGGCCGGCGCCGGCATGGCGACCGCGAGGTGCTGGCCGCGATCGTCTTCGTGGCGACGTCGGGATGCACCTGGCAGCAGCTTCCCGCCGCGTCCTTCGGGCCGTCCGGCGCAACGGCCCACCGCCGGTTCACTGAGTGGACCAAGGCC
The DNA here is from genome assembly GCF_026242095.1 of Streptomyces sp. NEAU-W12. NCBI lineage: Bacteria > Bacillati > Actinomycetota > Actinomycetes > Kitasatosporales > Streptomycetaceae > Streptomyces > Streptomyces sp. NEAU-W12. The sequence goes on along the minus strand of NZ_JAPJDM010000051.1, from coordinate 3,531 downwards.
CGGGTGTGGGCCAAGCTGCACCGCCTGGTCCTGGACGAGCTCGGAGCCCGCGGCGAGCTGGACTGGTCGCGCTGTGCGATCGACTCGGTGAACATGCGGGCCCTGAAAAGGGGGAGCTGACGGGTCCGAATCCTGTCGACCGGGGCAAGTACGGCTCGAAGATCCATCTGATCACGGAGCAGACCGGTCTGCCCCTGTCTGTCGGAATCTCCGGCGCCAACGTCCATGACAGCCAGGCCCTGATCCCGCTGGTGAAGGGCATACCGCCGATCCGGTCCCGCCGCGGTCCCCGCCGACGCAAGCCCGCAAAGCTCCACGCCGACAAGGGATACGACTACGCTCACCTGCGGCGATGGCTGTCGAAGCGGGGCATCCGGCACCGCATCGCCCGCAAAGGGATCGAGACCTCACAGCGGCTCGGACGACACCGGTGGACGATCGAACGCACCATGTCCTGGCTCGCCGGCTGCCGCCGACTCCACCGCCGCTACGAACGCAAGGCCGAGCACTTCCTCGCCTTCACCAGCATCGCCTGCACCCTCATCTGCTACCGACGACTCGCCAAATGAGACGACTTCTTAGGGGGTGCGTGATACAGGAGCTCGCCGCCCGTGGCGCGCCTGGTGCGGTGCGCCGGCACCGATGGCGCGCACCGCGATGGACAGCGCGGTGCGGTGGTGCACTGCCACCGCGCGACACGCGCACTGCACGGCAGTGAGGCGCACCGGGTGCGTACCGGTCGGTGCGGGGTGCGCATCGAGGGCCTGGCCCACGCCGACGGCCTCCAGCTGGCGCAGGGTGTCGGCGACGTCCTCGTGGTCCTCGGTGAGGAACTGCTGCGCGAAGTCGATGGCGGCGCGGGCGATGCCCTCCGCCGTGTCCGGCCCGGCCTGCGCCCAGATCCGCAGCGAGGTCACGAAGACACGCCCGAGGGCCTCCAGGGCGAAGGTGTCCTCGCACGGCTCGCCGGCCTCCGGGCCGGGCAGCGCGGTGACCGGGACGATGATGCGCTCGGCGACGTCGATGAGCAGCTCGGGCATCCTCGGTTCGGCGCCGGCGAACTCGCGGGCGGCGTCGACGTCGTCGGCTTGGACGGCCCGGAGGTAGCTGAAGGCGCTGACGGCCTCGTGCGGGGTCATCGGGGCGAGCGGCGTGGTGTCGGGCATGTCGGCTCCTCAACGTACGGGCCGCCCCGCTGATCGCGGCGGCCTCGACAACCGATGCTCGGATCGCGGGCCTGTGGTGTCCGTCGTCGTCACCACTCTGGAGCAGCTCCAGGAGCACGGTGCGGGCGCGGCGGTGCGGCGGCGGCTGGGACGGACGGGAGAGCAGACGCTGACGGCCGCGCTGGACAACCCCGACGGCGACGTCCTCTTCCGCGGCCAGGAGGCCCGCGTCGACGAGGAGGAGGAGCGGCGTCGTGCCGCTGAGCGGGAGGCGCAGCGTCCCATGTGCAAGCGGTGCGGAAGGAAGTTCACCGATCAGCGCTGGGAGGAGACCACCGCGCACGGACGGTCTGGAACGCCGGGGACGTGTCCGTGTGCGGCACCTGCCCCGCCGATGACGTCGCCCGCGAGGAAGCCGCCGCCGAAGCCGCCCGCCTCCAGGCCGCCACGCCACCGGAGCCGGAGCACGACCGCGACCAGGAGCCGGGCAAGCTCCGAGGGCTGTTCCGCCACCGCGGCTGACCACACACATCGACGCCGCCCCTCCCGCCGCACACGGGGGAGAGGCGGTGTCGACGAGCAGCGGCCCGGATCAGGCCGGGGCGGCCTCCTTCGCCAGCGCGGCGAGCGGGGAGCGCCGACCTTCCTCCACGGCGCGCAGCTGCCCCCAGTCGACCTCCGGGTGTTCGTCGGGCACCGCATCGACGGAGGCGGTGGTGTAGCAGCGCAGGCGCCTCTGTCTAGAGGGGCCGAGCCCCGAGGCACGGGTCAGTCCGCGCTGGCTGGATCTTGCCCGATTGGGAGCGAGGTGAGGGTGGGGAGGTTGTGACGGACCGATCTTGTCCGTCGTCCAGGAGGAGTGCTGTGGTGCGCAAAGGCATACCGACCACTGCCCAGAAGGGTCTGCCCTTCGGCCGCAGGCCGGCCGGTGGTGTGGCCGATGTGGTGTGGGAGTGGTCGAAGTCCGGCACCCGGCACGCGGCGCGCAATCGGCTGCTCAGGCGCCTGCCGGGGGTCAGCATGGATGCGGCGTACCGGTTCGGGTTGGTCGAGCGGGCGCACTACGCATACGGGGTGCGTCGGGCCACCGAGCTCGCCGCCCGCTTGGGACATCAGGGCGTCACTGTGGTCGAGTTCGGGGTGGCCGGCGGCAACGGGCTCCTCGCCCTGGCCGAGCACGCCCGCTACTACAGCACGGCCACCGGTGTTGCGGTGCGGGTGGTCGGTTTCGACGGTGGCCTGGGCATGCCCCCGGCCAAGGACCCGCGCGATCTGCCCTACCTGTTCGGTGCCGGGTTCTACACCATGGACGAAGACCGCCTCAGAGCCCGTCTGGGCGCGGCGGAGCTGGTGGCCGGCGACCTCACCGAAACCCTGCCCCACTACCTCCACTCCCGCGCGGACCTGCTGCGTGAGCACCCGGTCGGCTTCGTCAGCCTCGACCTGGACTACTACTCTTCGACCGTGACCGCCCTCGACCTGTTCCGGGGACCGGAGCACGAGCATCTGCTGCCGCGGGTCACCTGCTACCTCGACGACCTGCCGGGCGCCATCGAGCAGATCGGCGAGGCCGCCGCAATCGCGGACTTCAACGCGGCTTATCCCGACCGGCCGACCGGCCGGGTCCTGGGCCTGCGGGCGTTCACGCCGCTCGACCCTCCGTGGGCTGATCAGATCTACGTCCACCACCGCCTGGACCACCCCGATTACGCCTGCCTCGAGACCGGCGCCACCGGCGAACAACTCCCCCTGCACCCCTGAGAGCAGCCTTCCGCCAAGGCCCGCTCCGTCACCGGCCGCACGGCACAGCGGTCTCCGGGCCCGTCATGGCATGAACCTGGTCCGGCGCGCCAAGTTCATACGGGGCCCCCGAGGTGCCGGCGCACCGGGGCCACCGTGATGCGGGTCTTCCTCGCAGCGGCATGGTCCATGCCGATCGCCGGGTACCACTCCAGGGCGAATAATTCGCACACAAACTCGCCCATGGGTTATGCGTCACGTATTCGTCCTGATTGCCGCAAAACCCCCATGAGGGTCTACGCCAGCCGCATATTGAGGTCGTACGGATTGCAGGCGCACCATCCGGCTGCTGCAGGGCCGCGCTCACCGAAGCTGCGAACACCGGACGGACAAGGCGTGCTGGTGGACGCCCAGTTCGACACCCCTGCCCGAGGCCGGGGCGAGCGGTGAGGACGGCCCCGGAGTGCCTGCACCGGGCGCTCTACACCGAGCGATGCCTTAGAGGTCGTCTCATTTGGAGTGCTGGGTATTCTGCACCGTGTGGTGATGGTCGAGCGCATGGTGCCAGACGATTTGTGGGAGTTGTTCCAGCGGGTGGTCCCACCTGCTCCAACACGGCCGCAGG
>NZ_JAPJDM010000050.1:0-17487 GCF_026242095.1 Streptomyces sp. NEAU-W12 | reverse complement strand
TCGCACCACCGGCCGGCAACGCCTGCATCAGCCGGCCACGCGCAGCCACCAGCGCACACGCGTCCGCCAGGGAGAACACACCCGCCACATGCGCGGCCGCGATTTCACCGATCGAGTGCCCGGCGACGAACTCCGGCCGCACACCCCACGACTCCACCAGCCGGAACAACGCCACCTCAACCGCGAACAACCCCGCCTGGGCATAGGCGGTCCGGTTCAACGCCTCCCCGTCCTCACCCCAGACCACGTCGCGCAGCGGCCGCTCCAGATGCTCGTCCAGCCCCGCGCACACCGCGTCGAACGCCTCCGCGAACACCGGGAAACGAGCATGCAGTTCACGGCCCATCCCCAGCCGCTGCGAACCCTGACCCGAGAACAGGAAGGCGGTCGAGCCACCCTCGGCGGTGCCTTCGAGGACGGCGGGGTGCGGTACGGCGCCGGCGAGGGCGGTGAGGGCCTGGGCGGTGGTGTCGGGGTCGGTGGCGAGGACCACCGCGCGGTGCGGGAGCGGGGCGCGGCTGGTCGCCAGGGAGAGGGCGATGTCGGCGTGCCGGGAGCCGGCGGCCGAGGCGTTGACGTGTGCGAGGAGGCGTGCGGCCTGGGCGCGCAGCGCGGTCTCGGAGCGGGCGGACAGCAGCCACGGGGTCACGGCGGGGTCGACGGCCGGAGCCGCCGCGGCCGCGCCGTCGGTGGCGGCCGTCTCGTCCCCGGTGTCCGTGCCGGTGGAATCGCTGGCCTCTTCCAACAGGACGTGGGCGTTGGTGCCGCTGATGCCGAAGGCGGAGACGCCGGCGCGGCGGGGGTGTTCGGCGGTGGGCCACTCGGTGGCCTCGGTGAGGAGTTCGACGGCGCCGGCGGTCCAGTCGACGTGGGAGGTGGGCGTGTCGACGTGCAGGATGGCGGGCAGCAGGCCGTGGCGCATCGCCATGACCATCTTGATGACGCCCGCGACACCGGCTGCCGCCTGGGCGTGGCCGATGTTCGACTTGACGGCGCCGAGGCGCAGCGGCCGGTCGGCGGGCCGGTTCCGGCCGTAGGTGGCGAGGAGTGCCTGGGCCTCGATGGGGTCGCCGAGAGTGGTGCCGGTGCCGTGGGCCTCGACGGCGTCGACCTGGTCGGGGGTGAGGCGGGCGTCGGCGAGGGCGGCCTCGATGACCCGGCGCTGGGAGGGTCCGTTGGGGGCGGTGAGGCGGCTGCTGGCGCCGTCCTGGTTGACGGCTGTGCCGCGGATGACGGCGAGGACCTGGTGGCCGTTGCGGCGGGCGTCGGAAAGGCGCTCGACGAGGAGGACGCCGACGCCCTCGCCCCAGGCGGTGCCGTCGGCGGAGTCGGCGAAGGGCTTGCAGCGGCCGTCGGCGGCGAGGCCGCGCTGGCGGGAGAACTCGGTGAAGAGTTCGGTGGTCGGCATCATGGCGACGCCGCCGGCCAGGGCGAGGGAGCACTCGCCGGCGCGCAGGGCGCGGGCGGCGAGGTGGAGGGCGACGAGGGAGGAGGAGCAGGCGGTGTCGACGGTGACGGCCGGTCCCTCGAGGCCGAGGGTGTAGGAGATGCGGCCGGACAGGACGCTCATGGCGCCGCCGGTGAGGTTGTGGCCCTCGGTCTCCTCGGTGGTGCGGGCGAGGGAGCCGTAGTTGGTGTCGGCGCCGCCGACGAAGACGCCGGTGTCGGTGTTGCGGAGGGAGGCGGGGCTGATGCGGGCGCGTTCGACGGCCTCCCAGGTGGTCTCCAGCAGGAGCCGCTGCTGGGGGTCCATGGCGAGGGCTTCGCGGGGGGCGATGCCGAAGAGGTCGGCGTCGAAGTCGGCGGCGCCGTCGAGGAAGCCGCCCTCGCGGACGTAGCTCTTGCCGGGGGTGCCGGGGTCGGGGTCGTAGAGGGAGTCGAGGTCCCAGCCGCGGTCGTCGGGCAGCGGACCGACGGCGTCGGTGCCGTCGGCGACGAGCCGCCAGAGGTCCTCCGGGGAGCGGACGCCGCCGGGGAAGCGGCAGGCCATGCCGATGACGGCGATCGGCTCACTCTGTCCGGCCTCGACGGACTCCAGCCGCTGCCGGGTGCGACGCAGGTCTGCGGTGACCTTCTTGAGGTAGTCGCGGAGCTTGTCTTCGGAGCTTGCCATGGGGGTGGGATCCTCTGGTTCTGGAAGGACGCGGTGGCCGGCCGGGGACGTCAGGCGAGGCCGAGTTCGTTGTCGATCAGGTCGAACATCTCGTCGTCCGTGGTGGTGTCGAGGTCGGAGTCGTCGCGCTCGTCGCCGGGGGTCTCCGTGGTGGCGTCGAGCTTCCACTGGAGGGCCCGGAGTCGCTTGGCCAGGCGGGCCCGGTCCTGGTCGTCGAGTTCGGTGCCGTTCAGGGCGGCCTCGAGGCCGGCCAGTTCGGCGAAGACGGGCTGGTCCGCGTCGCCGGATCCGGCGGGGCCGGTGCCGAGTTCGTCCCGCAGGTGGCGGACGAGAGCGGCCGGGTCCGGGTGGTCGAAGATGAGGGTGGTGGGCAGGGTCAGGCCCGTCTCCGCGTTGAGGCGGTTGCGGAGTTCGACCGCGGTCAGGGAGGACATGCCGAGGTCGAGGAAGCCGCGCCCGGAGTCCAGGGCCTCGGCGGAGGCGTGGCCGAGGACGGCGGCGACGTGGCCGAGGACCGTGCGGTGCAGCAGGGCCTGCTGCCGGGGGCCGCTGAGTGCGGCGAGCCTGCGGCGGAAGTCCTGCGGTCCGCCCGTGGTCCCGGTGTCGGCGGCGCGGCGGACGGCCGGCCGGGCGAGGGCCCGCAGCAGCGGGGGCACCTGGTCGGCGCGCAGGGCGCGCGGGTCGAGTCGTACGGGCACCAGGTGGGCGGTCTCCAGGGCGGTGGCCGCGTCGAGCAGGCCGAGGCCCTGGTCGGAGGTGAGGGGGCGGATGCCGGCCCGCTCCAGTCGGGCGAGGTCGGCTCCGTCGAGGGCGCCGGTGAGGTCGCTCCTGTCCTCCCAGAGGCCCCAGGCGAGGGAGACGGCGGTGAGGCCGCGGGCGCGCCGGTGCTGGGCGAGGGCGTCGAGGAAGGCGTTGGCGGCGGCGTAGTTGGCCTGGCCGGGGCCGCCCGCGAGGCCCGCGTAGGAGGAGAACAGCACGAACGCGGAGAGCTTGGTGTCGCGGGTCAGTTCGTGCAGGTTCCACGCGGCGTCGGCCTTGGGCCGCAGGACGTGGTCGAGGCGTTCGGGGGTGAGGGTGTCGAGGAGGCCGTCGTCGAGGACGCCGGCCGCGTGCACCACGGCGGTCAGGGGATGCGCGGCGGGTACGGCGGCGAGGGTCGCGGCGAGCTGGTCGCGGTCGGCGGCGTCGCAGGCGACGACGGTCACCTCGGCGCCGAGGGCGGTGAGGTCGTCGCGCAGGTCGGCGGCGCCGGGGGCGTCGGGGCCGCGGCGGCCGGTGAGCAGCAGGTGGCGTACGCCGTGCCGGGTGACGAGGTGGCGGGCGACGAGGGCACCGAGGGCGCCGGTGCCGCCGGTGATCAGGACGGTGCCGGTCGCCGTGTCGTCACCCCACGGGGTGCTGTCCGCGGGTGTGGTGCCGTCGCGGTCGGCGCGGACCAGGCGGGGCACGGTGACGGTGCCGGAGCGTACGGCGAACTGGTGCTCACCGGTGCGGTCGGCGGCGGCGACGGCGGCGATCAGGGCGGTGGCCGAGGCGTCGGCGCGGTCACCGTCCGTGAGGTCCGTGAGGTCCGTGAGGTCCGTGAGGTCCGTGAGGTCCGTGGTGTCCGTGGCCGGAAGGCCGGCGGCCGGGAGGTCCGTGTCCGGGTCGAGGTCGGCGAGGAGGAAGCGGCCGGGGTGTTCGGTCTGGGCGGAGCGCAGCAGGCCCCAGACGGTGGCGTCGGCGAGGGCAGGGACACTGTCGTCGGGTCCGGTGGCGAGGGCGCCCTCGGTCACCACGAGGAGCCGGGTGGCCGTGTGGCGCGGGTCGCTGAGCCAGGTGGTGGCCAGGTGCAGTGCCCGGTGGGCGGAGGTGTGGGCGGAGGACGCGGTGTCCCGGGCGGCCGCGCCGGTGATGGCGTTGTCGTGGGTGAGGGGGACGACGACCAGCGCCGGCTGTTCGGTGTCGCCGCTGTCGAGGGCGGCGGTGAGGTCGTCGAGGGTGGCGTGGACGTGGACGGTGGCGCCGGCGCGTTCGAGGGCGGCGGTGAGGCGTCCGGTGCTTCCGACGACCGCCCAGGGGCCGGTGAGGTCCGCGGGGTCGGTGTCACCGGTCCACGGGGTCCACTCGACGCGGTGCAGGGCGTCGGGGGCGGTGGCGGCCGGGAGCCGGTCGGGGGTGGCCGGGCGGGTGGCGGCGGTGGCGGTGAGGACGGGGGCTCCGGTGCCGTCGTGGGCGTGGACCGTCCAGGTGCCGTCGTCGCCGGTCAGCCGCAGGCGCAGCCGGGTGGCGCCGGTGGCGTACGTGGTGACGTCCTGCCAGCGGTACGGCAGTGCGGGCGCGGTGGCGTGCTCGGGCGTGGCGGCCAGGGCGAGGGCCGTCTGGAGCAGCGCCGGGTGGACGCGGAACCGGCCGGCGTCGGCGCGGGCGTCCTCGGGGAGTTCCACGTCGGCGAGGAGGTCGGTGCCGTGCTGCCACACCGCGCGCAGGGTACGGAAGGCGGTGCCGGTGTCCAGGCCGTTGCCGTCGAGCCGGTCGTGGGCCCGGGCGGGGTCGGCGGGACGGGCGCCGGCGGGCGGCCAGGTGTCCGGTCCGGCCGGGGCGGGCGCAGGGGCGCCGGCGGTGAGGGTGCCGGTGGCGTTCAGGGTCCAGGGCACGTCGGCGCCGTCCGGGTCGGGTACGCGGGAGTGGACGGTGAGCGTGCGCCGGCCCGGGGCGCCGCCGGTGCCCTCGGGCGCGGAGACGGTGATCTGGAGGTCGACGCGGCCCCGTTCGGGGACGGCGACCGGGGTGTGCTCGTCGAGGGTGGTGACGGCCGGGCTGCCGGTCTCGTCGCCGGCCCGTACCGCCCAGTCGAGCAGGGCGGTGGCGGGCACGACGGCGGTGCCGTGCACGCGGTGGGCGTCCAGCCAGGGCTGTGCGGTCAGCGACAGCCCGCCGCCGAGGACCGCGCCGCCGTCGGCGAGCCGTACGACCGTGTCGAGTCCGGTGGGGTCGGCCTGGGTGCCGGTCGCCTCCAGCCAGTACCGCTCGCGCTGGAAGGCGTAGGTGGGCAGGTCCACGGGGCGGCCGTGGGCGACGGCGGGCCGCCAGTCGACGGGGACGCCGGCGACGTGGGCGGAGGCCAGCGCGGTCAGCACCCGGTCGGTGCCGCCGTCGTCGCGGCGCAGGGAGCCCAGGGCGACCGCGTCGGCGCCGGCTGCGGTGACGGTGTCCTCGATGCCGGCGGTGAGCACCGGGTGGGGACTGCACTCGACGAACACGTCGTGGCCCTGGTCGAGGAGGCCGCGCAGGGACTCCTGCAGGCGGACGGTGCCGCGCAGGTTGCGGTGCCAGTAGGGGGCGTCCAGGGCCGTGCCGGGCAGCCAGTCGGCGGTGACGGTGGAGAAGAACGGGATGTCGCCGTCGCGGGGTTCGATGCCGTCCAGGGCGGCGGGCAGGGTCTCGGCGAGCCGGTCGACGTGCGCGGAGTGGGAGGCGTAGTCGACGGGGATGCGGCGAGCGCGCACGCCCCGCTCCTCGCAGGTGGCGAGGAGGCTGTCGAGGCCGTCGGTGTCGCCGGAGACCACCACGGAGGAGGGGCCGTTGACGGCGGCGACCGAGACGCCGGGCAGGTCGGCGACGAGGGCGGTGACCTCGTCGTGCGGGGCGGTGACGGCGGCCATGCCGCCGTGGCCGGAGAGTTCGCGGGCGATGGCGAGGCTGCGCACGGCGACGATCCGCGCGGCGTCCTCGAGGGACAGGGCGCCGCTGACGGCGGCGGCGGCGATCTCGCCCTGGGAGTGGCCGAGGACGGCGGCGGGCCTCAGGCCGTGGGCGCGCCACACCTCGGCGAGCGCGACCATCACCGCCCACAGCGCGGGCTGGGCTACGTCGGCCCGGTCGAGGGAGGGCGCGCCTTCGGTGCCGCGCAGTACGTCGGTGAGGGACCAGTCGACGTGCGGGGCGAGGGCGGCGGTGCAGGCCTCGATCCGTGCGGCGAACACCGGCGAGGTGTCGAGGAGGTCGGCGCCCATGCCGGCCCACTGGGTGCCCTGGCCGGGGAAGACGAGGACGGCCCTGCGGTCGCGGCCGGTGCCCCGGCCGCCGCTGGTCACGGCGGGCGAGGGGGTGCCGTCGGCGAGGGCGGCGAGGCCGGCGCGGAAGTCGCCCGTGGAGGTGGCGACGACGACGGCGCGCTTCTCCAGGGTGGCCCGGCGGGTCACGAGGGACAGGGCGATGTCGGCGGGTGCGAGGCCGGGGTGCGCGTCGAGGTGGGCGAGCAGGGCGCGGGCCTGGCCGCGCAGGGCGGCGTCGCTGCGGGCGGACAGGATCCAGGGCAGCGGGCGGTCGGCACGGGCCTCCGGCGCGTCGTCGACGTCGGTGTCCGCCTCGTCGGCGGACTCCGGTTCGGCCGGGGCCTGTTCGAGGATGACGTGGGCGTTGGTGCCGCTGATGCCGAAGGAGGACACGGCGGCGCGCAGGGGGCGGGGGGTGGCCGGTTGGGGCCACGCGGTGGCCTCGGTGAGGACGCTGACGGCGCCGGCCGACCAGTCGACGTGTGGGGTGGGCGCGTCGACGTGCAGGCTCTTGGGCAGCAGGCCGTGCCGCAGGGCGAGGACCATCTTCATGACGCCGGCCACGCCTGCGGCGGCCTGGGTGTGGCCGAGGTTGGACTTGACGGAGCCGAGCAGCAGCGGCCGCCCGGGGTCGCGGTCCTGGCCGTAGGTGGCGAGCAGGGCCTGCGCCTCGATGGGGTCGCCGAGGCGGGTGCCGGTGCCGTGCGCCTCGACGGCGTCGACCTCGGCGGCGCTGACGCCGGCGTCGGCGAGGGCCTGGCGGATGACACGCTGCTGGGCGGGCCCGTTGGGGGCGGTGAGGCCGTTGGAGGCGCCGTCCTGGTTGAGGGCGGAGCCACGTACGACGGCGAGGACCTGGTGGCCGTTGCGGCGGGCGTCGGAGAGCCGCTCGACGAGGATCAGGCCGACGCCCTCGGAGAAGCCGGTGCCGTCGGCCGCGGCGGCGAACGGTTTGCAGCGGCCGTCGGCGGCGAGGCCGCGCTGGCGGGAGAAGTCGACGATGATCTCCGGTGAGGACATCACGGTGACGCCGCCGGCCAGGGCCATGGTGCACTCGCCGGCCCGCAGCGCCTGGAGCGCCATGTGCAGGGCGACGAGGGAGGAGGAGCAGGCGGTGTCGACGGTGACGGCCGGGCCCTCCAGGCCGAGGGTGTAGGCGACGCGGCCGGAGACGATGCTGTTGGCGTTGCCGTTGTTGACGTAGCCGGCGATCTCGTCGGGGACGTGGGCGACGCGCTTGAGGTAGTCGCTGGAGGACAGGCCGGCGAAGACGCCGGTGCGGCTGCCGCGCACCGACCGGGGGTCGATGCCGGCGCGTTCGAACGTCTCCCAGGCGGTCTCCAGGAGCAGGCGCTGCTGCGGGTCCATGGCGAGGGCCTCGCGGGGGGAGATCCCGAAGAAGTCGGCGTCGAAGTCGGCGGCGTCGTGCAGGAAGCCGCCCTCGCGGGTACGGGAGGTGACCTGGTCGCCGGGCAGGGCGTCGTAGAGGCCGTCGAGGTCCCAGCCTCGGTCGCCGGGGAACTCGGCGATGGCGTCGGCGCCGTCGGCGAGGAGCCGCCACAGGTCCTCCGGGGAGCGCACCCCGCCGGGGAGGCGGCAGGCCATGCCGACGATGGCGAACGGTTCGTCCCCCTGGGCGGCGGCCGGGAGGGGTGCCGGGGCGGCGGGCGCGGTGGCGGGGGTGCCGCCGGAGAGTTCGCCGTCGAGGTGGGCGGCGAGTTCGGCGAGGGTCGGGTGGTCGAAGACGAGGGTGGCGGGCAGCCGCAGCGCGGTGGCGGCGTTGAGCCGGTTGCGCAGTTCGACGGCGGTCAGCGAGTCGAAGCCGAGGTCGCGGAAGGCGCGCCCGCCGTGCAGTTGGTCGGGGTCGGTGTGGCCGAGGACGGCGGCGGCGTGGGTGGCGACCAGGTCGCGCAGGAGGGTGAGCCGGTCGTCGGCGGACAGGCCGGCCAGGCGCAGCCGCAGTCCGTCGGTGCCGGTGGCGGCGCCCGCTTCGGCGGTGCGGCGGACCGGGCCCCGGTACAGGGCGCGCAGCAGGTGCGGTATCTCGCCGTCGCCGGTGCGCAGTCGGCCGGTGTCGAGGCGGACGGGGACCAGGTGCGGGCGCTGCTCGGTGAGCGCGGCGTCGAACAGGGCCATGCCGTCGGCGGCGGACAGCGGCAGGACGCCAAAGCGGCGGACGCGCGCGAGGTCGGTGTCGTCGAGGTGGCCGGTCATGGCGCTGGCGTCGGCCCACAGGCCCCAGGACAGGGAGGTGGTGGGCAGGCCGTCGGCTCGGCGGCGGTGGGCGAGGGCGTCGAGGTAGGTGTTGGCGGCGGCGTAGTTGGCCTGGCCGGCGTTGCCGAAGACGCCGGCGCCGGCCGAGAACAGCACCAGGTCCGCGAGGTCGAGGTCGCGGGTGAGGCGGTGCAGGTGGCGGGCGGCGTCGGCCTTGGGGGCGAGGGCGGTGCGCAGCCGGTCGGGGGTGAGGTGTTCGAGGGCGCCGTCGTCGAGGGCGCCGGCCGCGTGCACCACGGCGGTGAGGGGGTGTGCGGCGGGTACGGCGGCGAGGGTCGCGGCGAGCTGTTCGGCGTCGGCGGCGTCGCAGGCGGCGACGGTCACCTCGGCGCCGAGGGCGGTCAGTTCGTCGCGCAGGCCGGCGGCCCCGGGGGCGTCGGGGCCGCGGCGACCGGTGAGCAGCAGGTGGCGCATGCCGTGCCGGGTGACGAGGTGCCGGGCGAGGATGCCGCCGATGGTGCCGGTGCCGCCGGTGATCAGGACGGTGCCGTCGGGGTTCCAGGCGCGCGGCACGGTGAGGACGATCTTGCCGTAGTGCTTGGCCTGCGCCATGTGGCGGAAGGCGTCGCGGGCGTGGTGGACGTCCCAGGTGACGGTGGGCAGCGGGCGCAGGGAGCCGTCGGCGAAGAGGCGGGTGAGGTCGGCGAACATCTCCCGGATGCGGTCCTCGCCGGCCTCGCGCAGTTCGTACGCCTGGTAGAGGGCGACGCCGGGGTGGTCGCGGGTGACCTGATCGGGGTCGCGGACGTCGGTCTTGCCCATTTCGACGAGACGTCCGCCGGGGGCGAGCAGGCGCAGCGAGGCGTCGACGAAGTCACCGGCCAGGGAGTTCAGTACGACGTCCACGCCGCGTCCGCCGCTGGTCTCCCGGAACCGGTCCTCGAAGTCGAGGGTGCGGGAGGAGGCCAGGTGGTCGTCGGCCCAGCCCTCGGCGCGCAGCAGGCGCCGCTTGTGGTCGCCGGCGGTGCCGTAGACCTCGGCGCCCCAGTGGCGGGCGAGCTGGGCGGCGGCCATGCCGACGCCGCCGGCGGCGGCGTGGACGAGGACGGACTCGCCGGCGGTGAGGCCGGCGAGGTCGCGCAGGCCGTAGTAGGCGGTGAGGAAGGCGACGGGTACGGACGCGGCCTGGGTGAAGGTCCAGCCGTCGGGCATGGGGGCGACCATGCGGGCGTCGGCGACGGCGTGGGTGCCGAAGCCTCCGGTGACCAGGCCCATCACGCGGTCGCCGGGGGCGAGGCCGGTGACGCCGGGGCCGGTGGCGGTGACGACGCCGGCGGCTTCGGCGCCGAGGAGTACGGCGGGGCCGGGGTACATGCCGAGGGTGTTGAGGACGTCGCGGAAGTTGAGTCCGGCGGCCCGTACCTCGATGAGGACGTGTCCGGGCGCGGGCTCGGCGGTGATCTCGGGGCAGGGCACCAGTTCCAGTTGGTCGACGGAGCCCTTGACCGGGATGTCGAGTCGCCACGCGCCGGCGTCGGCGGGCGCGGTCAGGGTGTCGGCGGTGCGGGGGCGGGCCAGCCGGGGCGCGTGGGCGGTGCCCTGGCGCAGGGCGAGCTGCGGTTCGCCGGTGGCGAGCGCGGCGGGCAGGGCCTGCCAGGAGTCGTCGTGGACATCGAGGTCGGCGAGGACGAGGCGGCCGGGGTGCTGCGACTGCGCGGAGCGCACCAGGCCCCAGACGGCGGCGCCGGGCAGGTCGTGTGCGGGGTCGCCGGGTCCGGTGGCGACGGCGCCCCGGGTGACCACGACGAGCGGAATCTCCGCGGTGCGGTCGTCGGCGAGCCAGTCGTTGACGGTGGTCAGGACCTCACCGAGGACGGCGTCCGGGGCGGCCGGGGTGTCGCCGCCGGTACGGGCGGCGGCCGACGTGTCGCCGCCGGGTGCGGCCGTCGCCCTCTGCCCGGCGAACAGCAGGACGGCGGCGGGGAGTCGGCCGGTGGCGTCGTCGAGAAGGGTGAGGTCGGCGAGGGCGGGCAGCGGAGTTCCGCCGGGGGCGGTGACGGGTGCGTCCGGGGTGCCGAGGACCGCCCAGCCGGTCGCGTCGGCGGGGGCGGCGGCGGGCGTGAGGGGGGTCCAGTCGAGGTGGAACAGCCAGTCGCGGGCGGCCCGTGCGGACGGGTCGAGGGTCTCTGCGGCCACCTCGCGCACGGCCAGCGAGTCGATGACGGCGACGGGTGCCCCGCTGGGGTCGGTCAGGTGGACGGTGACGGTGTCCTCGCCGGCCGGGGAGATCCGGACGCGCAGCGCGGTGGCGCCGGTGGCGTACAGGCAGACTCCGGACCAGGCGAAGGGGACGACGGTGCGGTCGTCGCCGCCGGGGGCGAGCCCCGCGGCGTGCAGGGCGGCGTCGAGCAGGGCGGGGTGGATGCCGAACCGGGCGGCGTCGCCGCGTACCTGGTCGGGCAGGACGACCTCCGCGAACACGTCGTCGCCGCGCCGCCAGGTCGCGCGGACGCCCTGGAAGACGGGACCGTACTCGTAGCCGCGGCCGGCGAGCAGGTCGTAGAAGCCGTCGGCGGCCAGGGGGGTGGCGCCGGGCGGCGGCCAGGCGGTGAAGTCCTCGGGCCGCGCCACGGCGGGGGCGCCGGGCTCGGCGAGGGTGCCCTGGGCGCGCAGGGTCCACAGGTCCTCGGCGTCGCCGTCGGGTCCGGTGGCCCGGGTGTGGACGGTGACGGGGCGGCGCCCGGAGTCGTCGGCGTCGCCGATGCCGATCTGGACCTGGACCTCGCCGCGTTCCTGGAGGACGACGGGGGCCTGGAGGGTCAGTTCGTCGACGCTGCCGACGCCGAGGACGTCACCGGCTCGGATGACGGACTCGACGAGGGCGGTGCCGGGGACGATGACGGTGCCGGAGACGGCGTGGTCGGCGAGCCAGGGCTGGCCGCGCAGGGACCAGCGGGCGGTGGCGACGAGTCCGTCGCCACCGGCGAGTTCGACCGAGGCGCCGAGCAGGGGGTGGTCGGGGGACTCCAGTCCGGCGGAGGTGACGTCGCCGGCGGAGTCGGCGAAGCGGGGCCAGTAGTGCTGCCGCTGGAAGGGGTAGGTGGGGAGGTCGACGCGGCGGGGACGGGTGCCTTCGTAGAAGGCGTCCCAGTCGACGTCCGCTCCGTACGCCCACGCCTCGCCCAGCGACAGCGTGAACCGCTCCCAGCCGCCCTCGTCACGCCGCAGCGTGCCCACCACACCCGCGGCGACACCCGCGTCCTCGATGGTCTCGCGCACCCCGGTCGCCACCACCGGATGCGCACTCACCTCCACCAGCACCCGGAAACCGTCCGCCAGCAGCGCACGCGTCGCCGCCTCGAACTCCACCGTCCCCCGCAGATTCCGGTACCAGTACCCCGCGTCCAGCGACACGGTGTCGAGCACCCCACCGGAGACCGTCGAATAGAACGGCACATCGCACGAACGCGGCACCACCGGAGCCAGCAGCTCCGCCAACTCGCTCTCAATACGCTCCACATGAGCCGAATGCGACGCGTAGTCCACCGCCACCCGACGCGCCCGCACACCCTGTGCCCCGCACACCACCAGCAGCTCGTCCAACGCGTCCGCGTCACCCGACACCACCACCGACGACGGCCCGTTCACCGCCGCCACCGACACCCGGCCCTCCCACCGGCCGACCAACTCCCCCACCACCGACACACCACACGCCACCGACACCATGCCGCCCAGACCCGACAGAGCACGCAACGCACGCGAACGCAACGCCACCACCAGCGCCGCATCCTCCAACGACAACCCACCCGCCACACACGCGGCCGCGATCTCACCCTGCGAATGACCCACCACCGCGGCCGGTTCCACACCGCACGAACGCCACACCTCCGCCAACGACACCATCACCGCCCACAACACCGGCTGCACCACATCCACCCGCTCCAACGAAGCGGCACCCTCCACACCCCGCACCACGTCAAGCAACGACCACTCGACGTGAGGAGCGAGCGCGTCGGCGCAGGCGGACATCCGCTGGGCGAACACCGGCGAGGTGTCCAGGAGTTCGACGGCCATGCCGGCCCACTGCGAACCCTGGCCCGGAAAGACGAACACGACGCCGCCGCCTTCGGTGGCGGTGCCGTCTACGACGCCGGGGGCGGGCCGGCCTGCGGCGAGGGCGTCGAGTCCGGCGAGCAGGTCGTCGGGACCGCTGCCGACGACGACCGAACGGTGCTCCATCGCGACACGCGTCGACACCAGCGAATGCGCCACGTCCAGCACACCCGCACCACTGTCGCGCACGGACGCCGCCAGCCGCCCGGCCTGCTCCCGCACCGCCTCACGCGACTTCGCCGACACCACCCACGGCAACCACGCCGGAGCCTGGACCGCTCCGGTGAGGACGCCGTCCGTCTCCGCCGCCGGGTCCCCGGCCCCGTCGGCGGGCTCGGGTTCCGGGGCCTGTTCGAGGATGAGGTGGCCGTTGGTGCCGCTGATGCCGAAGGAGGAGATGCCGGCGCGGCGGGGGTGGTCGGCGTCCGGCCAGTCGGTGGCCTCGGTGACCAGGCGGACGGCGCCGCCGGACCAGTCGACGACCGAGGTGGGTTCGGTGATGTGCAGGCTCTTGGGCACCATGCCGTGCCGCATCGCGAGCACCATCTTCATCATGCCGCCGACTCCGGCGGCGGCCTGGGTGTGGCCGATGTTGGACTTCAGCGAGCCGAGCAGCAGCGGCCGCTCTGCGGGACGGTCCTGGCCGTAGGTGGCCAGGATGGCCTGGGCCTCGATCGGGTCGCCGAGCGGGGTGCCGGTGCCGTGCGCCTCGACGACGTCGACCTCGGCGGCGGACAGTCCGGCGTTGGCGAGGGCCTGGCGGATGACGCGCTGCTGGGAGGGGCCGTTGGGGGCGGTGAGGCCGTTGGAGGCGCCGTCCTGGTTGAGGGCGGAGCCGCGGACGACGGCGAGGACGGGGTGGCCGTTGCGGCGGGCGTCGGAGAGCCGCTCCAGCAGGACGAGGCCGACGCCCTCGGCGAAGCCCATGCCGTCGGCGCCCTCGGCGAACGCCTTGCAGCGGCCGTCGGCGGCCAGGCCTCGCTGCCGGGAGAACTCCACGTAGGGCTCGGGGGTGGACATGATGGTGGCGCCGCCGGCCAGGGCCATGGTGCACTCGCCGGTGCGCAGCGACTGCAGGGCCAGGTGCAGGGCGACCATGGAGGACGAGCAGCCGGTGTCCATGGTGACGGCGGGGCCCTCGAAGCCGTACGTGTAGGACAGGCGGCCGGAGGCGATGCTGGAGGCGTTGCCGGTCATGAGGTGGCCGGCGAGCTGCTCCTGGGCGGCGGCACCGCCGAGGCGGACCTGGTAGTCGGTGTTGATGGTGCCGACGAAGACTCCGGTGGCGGTGGAGCGCAGGGTCTTTGGGTCGATGCCGGCGCGTTCGAACGTCTCCCAGGAGGTCTCGAGGAGCAGGCGCTGCTGCGGGTCCATGGCCAGGGCCTCGCGCGGGGAGATCCCGAAGAACGCCGGGTCGAATCCGGCGACGTCCTGGATGAATCCGCCCTCACGGCTGTAGGTGGTGCCCTGCCGCTCGGAGTCGGGATCGTACAGGGAGTCGAGGTCCCAGCCGCGGTCGGCGGGCGGGGTGGACACCGCGTCGACCTCGGCGACCATCAGGTCCCAGAGTTCCTCGGGGCTGGTGACCCCTCCGGGGAAGCGGCAGGCCATGGCGACCACGGCCATCGGCTCGTCGGTGACGCCGGCCGCGACGACCACGGGTGCGGCGGTGCGCTGCTGTTCGCCGAGCAGCCGGCCCTTGAGGTGGTCGACGACGGCGACGGTGTTGGGGTGGTCGAACAGGAGTGTCGTGGGCAGCTTGACGTCGGTGGCGGCGGTGATGCGGTTGCGCACCTCGACGGCGGTGAGCGAGTCGAAGCCCAGGTCCTTGAAGGCGCGGTGCACGTCGACGGCCTCGGGCGAGGCGTAGCGCAGGGCGGTGGCGACCTCGGCGCGGACCAGGTCGGTGAGCAGGCGGTCCTGGTCGGCGGGGGCGAGGCCGCGCAGCCGGTCGCGCAGGGCGTGGGTGTCGGGCGCGGCGGCCTTCGCGGCCTCCAAGGCGCGGCGGACCTCGGGCAGGTCGCCGATGAGGGGGCTGGGCCGGGCGGCGGTCAGGACGCCGGCGTACGACGGCCAGTCGACGTCGACGACGGTGGCGTGCGAGGCGCCCTCGGTGACGGCGGCGCGCAGCGCGGCGACGGCGGTGTCGGGCGCCATCGGGGTGAGTCCGTCGTGGCGCATCCGGTCGGTGAGGACGTCGGCGGTGGCCATGCCGGCGTCGGCCCAGGGGCCCCAGGCGACGGAGGTGACGGGCAGGCCGGCGGCGCGGCGCTGCTCGGCGACGGCGTCGAGGTAGGCGTTGGCGGCGGCGTAGTTGGCCTGTCCGGCGTTGCCGAGGACGCCGACGACGGAGGAGAACAGCACGAACATCGACAGGTCGTGGTCGCGGGTGAGTTCGTGCAGGTTGGCGGTGCCGAGGGTCTTGGGGCGCAGGACGGCGTCGAAGCGGTCCGGGGTGAGGGCGTCGAGGACGCCGTCGTCGAGGACGCCCGCGGCGTGGACGACGCCGGTGAGCGGCAGGTCGGCGGGGAGGGACTCGAGGAGCCCGGCGAGCTGGTCGCGGTCGGCGACGTCGCAGTCGGCGACGGTGACGCGGGCGCCGTGGGCGGTGAGGTCGGCGGTGAGGTCGGCGACACCGGGCGCGTCGGGGCCGCGGCGGCTGGTGAGGACCAGGTGCCGGGTGCCGGCGGCGGCCAGGGAGCGGGCGACGTGGGCGCCGAGGGCGCCGGTGCCGCCGGTGATCAGGACGGTGTCGTGCGCCGCCCAGGTGCCGGTGGGGTCGGCGCCCCCGGCGGGCTCGGGCAGCGGCATCCGGGCGAGCCGGCGGGCGTAGGAGCCGGAGGCGCGCACGGCGAGCTGGTCCTCGGTGCCGCCGAGGAGGCCGGGGAGGCGGTCGAGGGCACGCGGGTCGGGGGTGGGCGGCAGGTCGACGAGTCCGCCCCAGGTGTCCGGCAGTTCGAAGGCGACGGCGCGGCCGAAGCCCCAGGTCCCGGCCTGGACGGGAGAGGTCAGCGGGTCCCGGCTGTCGACGGAGACGGCGCCGCGGGTGAGCGCCCACAGGCGGGTGCCGGTACCGGACAGCGCGTGCGTCAGGTCCTTGGCTGCGGTGAGGCCGCGTGGCACGGCGGGGTGATCGGGGTGCGGCCGCTCGTCGAGGGCGAGCAGCGACAGCACTCCGGCGGGGTCCTCTCCGTCGGTGGTGGCGAGCAGGGCGGTGAGGGCGGCGGTGTCCTCGTCGCCGGTCAGGTCGTGGCGTTCGACGCGCAGTCCGCGGGCGGTGAGGGCGGCGAGGACGTCGTCGACCCAGGGGTCGTCGGCGTGCCCGGCCGGGACGAGCGCGGGCCAGCGGCCGGCGGGGACGGGTCCGGCGGCACCGGTCAGCGGCATCCAGTGGACGCGGTGGCGCCAGGAGTCGAGGGTGGTGCGCAGGGTGCGGCGGCGGCGCCAGGAGGCGAGTGCGGGCAGCAGGCTGCTGAAGGCCTCGGTGTCGTCGCCGGTGATGTCCAGGACGGTGGACAGACGGGTGACGTCACCGCTCTCGACGGCGGACCAGAACTCACCGTCGGCGGGGTCGCTGCCGGTGCCGGCCGGCCGGTCGGTCTCGTCGGGGGTGAGCCAGTACCACTCGCGGCGGAAGGGGTAGGTGGGGAGGTCGACGCGGCGGGGACGGGTGCCTTCGTAGAAGGCGTCCCAGTCGACGTCCGCTCCGTACGCCCACGCCTCGCCCAGCGACAGCGTGAACCGCTCCCAGCCGCCCTCGTCACGCCGCAGCGTGCCCACCACACCCGCGGCGACACCCGCGTCCTCGATGGTCTCGCGCACCCCGGTCGCCACCACCGGATGCGCACTCACCTCCACCAGCACCCGGAAACCGTCCGCCAGCAGCGCACGCGTCGCCGCCTCGAACTCCACCGTCCCCCGCAGATTCCGGTACCAGTACCCCGCGTCCAGCGACACGGTGTCGAGCACCCCACCGGAGACCGTCGAATAGAACGGCACATCGCACGAACGCGGCACCACCGGAGCCAGCAGCTCCGCCAACTCGCTCTCAATACGCTCCACATGAGCCGAATGCGACGCGTAGTCCACCGCCACCCGACGCGCCCGCACACCCTGTGCCCCGCACACCACCAGCAGCTCGTCCAACGCGTCCGCGTCACCCGACACCACCACCGACGACGGCCCGTTCACCGCCGCCACCGACACCCGGCCCTCCCACCGGCCGACCAACTCCCCCACCACCGACACACCACACGCCACCGACACCATGCCGCCCAGACCCGACAGAGCACGCAACGCACGCGAACGCAACGCCACCACCAGCGCCGCATCCTCCAACGACAACCCACCCGCCACACACGCGGCCGCGATCTCACCCTGCGAATGACCCACCACCGCGGCCGGTTCCACACCGCACGAACGCCACACCTCCGCCAACGACACCATCACCGCCCACAACACCGGCTGCACCACATCCACCCGCTCCAACGAAGCGGCACCCTCCACACCCCGCACCACGTCAAGCAACGACCACTCGACGTGAGGAGCGAGCGCGTCGGCGCAGGCGGACATCCGCTGGGCGAACACCGGCGAGGTGTCCAGGAGTTCGACGGCCATGCCGGCCCACTGCGAACCCTGGCCCGGAAAGACGAACACGACGCCGCCGCCTTCGGTGGCGGTGCCGTCTACGACGCCGGGGGCGGGCCGGCCTGCGGCGAGGGCGTCGAGTCCGGCGAGCAGGTCGTCGGGACCGCTGCCGACGACGACCGAACGGTGCTCCATCGCGACACGCGTCGACACCAGCGAATGCGCCACGTCCAGCACACCCGCACCACTGTCGCGCACGGACGCCGCCAGCCGCCCGGCCTGCTCCCGCACCGCCTCACGCGACTTCGCCGACACCACCCACGGCAACCACGCCGGAGCCTGGACCGCTCCGGTGAGGACGCCGTCCGTCTCCGCCGCCGGGTCCCCGGCCCCGTCGGCGGGCTCGGGTTCCGGGGCCTGTTC